>JBGTIE010000001.1:0-8131 GCA_041745855.1 Lysobacterales bacterium
TTCAGCATGCTCGTCAACCCAAATACGGTTCAGGTCTGCTCCAACACGGTCGGATCCACCTGGGTCGATATCGCCGCGATGAACGGCTTTACCAACTCGATCTTTCTCGAGGCCCCGTTTTCAGGCCCGGGCTGGAGGATGGACGGCTTTGTGCCGAACCCTATCACGCCTTTCAGCGTCAATCCCACACGTTCCTGGATGCGTGTCTATTTTTTCCCGAACGCGGCCGGATTGATCCAGATTCCCGTCACCGGTAGAGACACGAGCACCAATTTCACTCGCTTCGGGACCGCGCGGTTCCAGGTGACCATGACGCCAACGCCGATGCTGCTGACCCGGGTCCTGTCGCCGCAGCCGCCGGGCGCGCAGTTTCCGGCTGACCCACCGCCGCCCACCGACATCGGCTGGCGACCGCTGCTTTCCTGGGGCAACATCGGGCTCAACTACACCGCCTCGCTGCGAAAAGGTGCGGCCGCGACGCCGCTCGAAACCAAGACGACGTCGAACCAGAGCTTGCGCTTTGACACCGTGCTCGATCCGATCGACACCTACAGCCTCAGCGTGCAGGGCTTCAACCATTGCGGATCGGCTTCCACCGGGACGGTCCAGATCACCACCGCGCAGGCCTGCTTTCTGGTTGATCGGGCCATACCCGATGGCGGCATGCTGATCAGCAGCAATGTGATCGCCGGAAATATCGCCGAGGATCTGCGCGTGACCTTGAGCATCGAGCATCCGCGGGTCAGCGATTTGCGCGTGTCGCTGATGCGGCTGGACCGCGCGGCGATCCTCATCGATCAGCCCGGTCTGCCCAGCAACGGCTGCAATCGTGGCGGGCTGGAGGCGGTCCTGCGCGACTCAGCGCCGCGCTTTGCGGAATCGCAGTGCGCCAGCGAAGGCCCGGCGGTCAACGGTCAGCTGCGACCCAACCAGAGCCTGAGTGCTTTCGAAGGTGTGCCAGCCAGCGGCGAATGGACCCTGGTGGTCGAGGATCTGGTCGGAGGGCAGACGGGCCGCTTGTACGAGTGGTGCCTTTCCTCCGGCAATTCTCCGGACGACATGCCCTTCATGGTGGACGGGCTGTTCCTGAACGGCTTCGAAGGCTGACCATCGCGCCGGCGCCAGCCAGAACGGCAGGCGGGTAGTCAGGCGGGCAGGGCGGCCTAATCGTCGTCCTCCAACTGCTCTTTCGCGTATTCGATGTCGAGTTTCTCCATCGCGTCCAATGGCTTCATCGCCGCCGCTTTCTCATAGGCGGCGACCGCGTCGTCCATGCGCTTGTCGCCGTATAGCAGCAGCAGACCATTGGCATATTCGATGTGGGCGATCGGCGCCTTGGGGGTCAGTTCCAACGCGCGCTGCAGATGCTTGAGGCCCTTGTCCGCCTTGGCGCCATAGGTCAACCCGCCAATCATCGCGCCGACCTTGTCGATGATTTCAGCGTGATACAGCCCCATCGCGGTTTGTGCCTCGGCATGCTGCTCGTTCAGCGCGAGCGTGCGATCCAGACTTTCGCGGATCTTGCCGCCCAATCCCTGCGCCAGCGCCTTGGCCACCGAGATGCATTGGCTCAGACGACCAAGTGAGAAGGCGCGAAAGTAGTGTGCGTTGGGATCGTCGCGCAGGACCTCGGCGGCTTGTTCGGCGCGTTGGGCGACGGTGCGAAAGATCGCTTCCTTGTCGGCCTCGTTGGCCAGGTAGCTGGCATAAATGCCGCTGGCCTTGTTCGCCAGGGTCGATCCCAGCAGCGGGTACTGGCCACCGATTTGCGCGGCTTGTTCAAAGTCACCGCGATGAAAGCAGCGCCAGCCTTCGATCAGCTGCTCGGCCACCGCCGCGTGGTCTTTTCCCGCTTCCTTGGCCAGCGCCGGCTTGGCCTTGGCCAGCGCGGCTATCCGCTCGGCTTCCGGCAGCGGCTCGCCATCTCCGGCGTGCAATGCCGACCAGTGCTTGAGCAACTTGTCGCCGGCGTAGTCGAAACTCTTGTGAGCGTGTGGAAACGCCTTCCAGCCCAGTCCCTTGCTGCCCTTGGCCATGCTGAACTTCCCCCCGATCGCCTTGTTGGATGTTAGCGCGGAAAGCTGCGGTCTGGGGCGTTGAGCCGATGTGGGGGTTCGAGCCAAGGTGGTGTTTCTGAGGGTTTCAGGGCCCAGGGCACAGGGCCCAGGGCCCAGAAGGTCAAGAGCCGCTTGATTCACCCTTGCCTCAAGATTGGCTCTGGACTGGGCCCTGGGCCCTGAGCCCTGGGCCCTCGGAAAATGCGGCTCCAAATACCCCTTTGATGAGCCGCTGCATCGCCTGCAAGCCGTCCAGGATCGCCGCCGGCCCGGGCTGCAGGATCAGTGTCGACTTGATCTCGTGCAGTTGCCCGCTGGCGACCGCGGGCACGCTCGCCCAGCCGGGTCGGGCACGGACCCGGTCGGGGGCGAAGCGCTTGCCGCACCAAGAGCCGATGATCAGCTCAGGCGCAGCGGCGAATACTTCCTCGTCGCTTTCCAGGATGCGGCCACGTGCCAGCGACGAGCGGCCACGCTCGGCGAAGACATCAATTCCGCCGGCGATGTCGATCAGTTCGGACACCCAGCCGATACCGCAGATGCGTGGCTCGTCCCATTCCTCGAAATAGACCCGGGGTCGATGGGGCAACTTCGCGGCGCCCGCACGCGCGGCCGCGATCACCGCCTCCATCTGCGCCACCAGTTCCAGGCCCGCTTGCTGGCGCCCGACCAGGCAGGCCAGGCGCAGGCAGTAATCGAGGATTCCCTGCACGCTGCGGTGATTGCTGATCCAGACCTCCACCCCGGCGCCGATCAGCGCCCGTGCGATGTCGGCCTGGATGTCGGAGAAGCCGATCACCAGATCCGGCCGCAAATCCAGGATTCGATCGATCTTCGCACTGGTGAAGGCCGACACCTTCGGCTTCTCCTTGCGCGCCCGTGCCGGTCGCACGGTAAAGCCCGAGATACCCACGATCCGGTCCTGCTCACCGATCCGGTAGAGCAGTTCGGTGGGCTCCTCGGTCAGGCAGACGATACGCTGGGGGTAGGGGTCGTGGGGCATGGCTTCAAGGTAGCAGCATCCTGGGAGTTCTGTGTGCCGGGTGGCGAGCGCGGAAGGCCCAGGGCCCAGGGCACAGGGCACAGGGCCCAGTCCAGATCGAGTTCCAAGGCGAGTTCGAAAGCAAACGCTCGTTGCTTTGGCGGCCCGACCAGTCTGAAAAGCGGCTCTTGACCTGCTGGGCCCTGGGCCCTGAGCCCTGGGCCCTGGGCCCTGAAAGCCACACAGAACACTGAAACACCAGTTGGTCTCGGACTCCCCGACCCCGTACCCGCTACGATAGGGGACCGAACGCCCAAGGACCTCCGCCATGCCTGAGCTGTCAACCATTCTGCAGTCGATGCGGGACTCTTTCAGCGGGACGCTCGGGGTCTTGCTCGACTACTTGCCGGATCTGGGCATCGCTGCGCTGGTTTTGCTGGCCGGCTGGCTGGTGGCCAGGTTGCTGCGCTGGCTGGTTGCGCGCATCGGCCGGGTGGTCAACCGCTTGCTGCTGCGACTGGCTCACTACGCGCCAGGGCGGCGACGCTGGCAACTGACGCAAGCGATGTTGAAGGTGATCGGCAACGTCGTGTTCTGGCTGACGCTGCTGGTATTCCTGGCGATGGCTGCGGAAGTGGCCCGGCTGGAGATGTTCACGCAGTGGCTGGACCGTCTGTTCGCATATCTGCCGACGCTGTTGGCCGGCGCCCTGATCATCCTGGCGGGTTATTTCGTCAGCCTGCTGGTGCGCGATGTGGTCACCGCCGCGATGCGCCCGCTCAGCGCGGCCCACAGCGATACCCTCGGCCGCCTGGCGCAGATGGCTGTCGTGCTCAGCGCAACCGTCATTGGTCTGGAACAGATCGGGGTCGATACGACCTTCCTTACCGTGTTGTCGGCGATCATCGTCGGCGGCCTGCTGCTGAGTCTGGCGCTGGCCTTTGGCCTGGGCGCACGTGCCCTGGTGGCCAATCTGCTCGGCGCCCAGCAACTGCAGCGGCTGGTCGAGCCGGGTCAAACGGTGAGCATCGATGGCATGCAGGGGCAGGTTCTGGAGCTGACCTCGACCAGTATCGTGCTGGCGACGTCGCAGGGTCGATTGTCGGTACCGGCGCAGCTGTTCCAGCAGAAGGCGATGCTGATCCAGACGGTGGACGACCATGATTAAGCAGCCGAACCTGACGCTGGCCTACCTGACCCACGCGCCGCGTTCGGCGGCACAGGTCCTGCAGCAGGTCGAGTCGGCCGAGGCGGCTGCCTTCCTGGGCCAGGTGCCGGTTCGGTTGACGGCACCGCTGCTGGCCGAAATGTCGCCCTGGAGCGGCGCGCGCATCGTTGCCGACATGCCGATTGATCAGGCCGTCGGAGTGCTGGCCGCGCTGGACTTCGACGACTGCCTGGCGCTGGTGCGGTTGATCGGCGACGAACGCCAGACCTTACTGCTGGAGCAGTTGCCGACCCGGCTGGGGCGACGCCTGCGTCATGCGCTCAACTATCCGGCCGGCAGTGTCGGGGCCTGGATCGATCCGCAGGTGCCGGCCTTTCCGGAGCAGACCAAGGTCCACGCCGCGCTCGGTCACGTCGCCGCCGCAGCAGCGGCCAGTCATGTGTTCGTGCAGGCCGACAACGACGGTCGCTTCCTTGGCGCGATCGCAATCACTGAGTTGATTGGCGTGGATTCCGAATTGCCGCTGGCCCGCCTGCCGCTACAGAGTGTGCAACCCCTGTCGAGCCGGGCGACCCTGGCCTCGGTGCTCAGCCGGCGCGAGTGGGATCAGTTTCTGGTCCTGCCGGTGGTCGGTCGCAGCACGTCGATGGTCGGTGGCCTGTCGCGCAGCAGTCTGCGGCGCGGTTTGAACGAGCGGCGTGAAAGCGCCAACCTGGTGGAAGCTTCGATGCTGGGGCAACTGGTGTCAGCACTGGCCGTCAGTAGCGCCGGGCTGTTTCAGGCATTGGTGCAGGGAACGACGATGGACAATCAGGAGAAGTCCGATGATCAGCGGAGCTGAACAGGCGGTAGCCGCACTCAACCGACGCTTCCTGCTCGACCATCCGTGGCAGGCGGCGCAGCAGATCGAGGCGATGAAGCCCGCCGATGCTGCCGTCGACCTGGCTCCCCAGTCGGCGACGGTGCTGCTGCCGGTGATGTTGCGGCTGACCACGGACGTCGCCGCTTCGGTGTTGCGCAAGCTGCCGGATGCTCTGGTCGCCGAAATTCTTGCCGAACTGGCGCCCAACGACGCACTGCGTATCCTTGGGGTGTTCGACGATAAGCAGATCGAACAACGGCTGGCCCTGCTCGACCCCGGCTTGCGCGACGAGATCAAGCGGCTGATGCAGTACCCGCTCGACGGCGCCGGGCGTCTGATGGATACGCGCATCACCCACTTCCGCAATTCCTACAGCGTTGCCCAGACCTTGCAACTGCTGCGGGAGCGCCGGGTCCAGTCGACCCGCAGCCTGTTCCTGGTCGATGACGATAACCGCCTGGTCGGCAAGGTCGCCATTCAGGATATCGCGGTGGCGTTGCCCGACACCTTGCTGAGCAGCCTGGCCCATCCGGTCGAGGCCACAGTCACGCCACTGACCCCGCGCCAGGAGGTGGTCGAGTTGCTCGACAGCCATCAGCTGGCCGATCTGCCGGTGGTGGATCTGGACCGGCACCTGGTCGGGGTGATCTATCACGCCCGCCTGCTGCAGAGTATTCACGAAGAAAGCAGCGCCGACATGCAGATGATGGTCGGCGCGAGCAAGGACGAGCGGGCCCTGTCGTCCCCCTGGTTCGCGGTCAGGAAGCGCCTGCCGTGGATGCAGATCAATCTGTTGACGGCCTTCCTGGCGGCCTCGGTGGTCGGCATCTTCGAAGCCACCATCGCGCAGTTCACCGCGCTGGCGGTACTGCTGCCGGTGGTCGCCGGACAGTCCGGTAATGCAGGCGCGCAGGCGCTGGCGGTCACGATGCGGGGGCTGGCGCTGCGCGAGATCAGCATCCGCCAGTGGCTCCGGGTCACGATCAAGGAAGTCAACGTCGGATTGCTCAATGGCCTGGCGGTGGCCTTGACCTGTGGCGTGGCCGTGTATTTCTGGAGCGGGTCGCTCGGGTTGGTCGTGGTGATTGCCAGCTCAATGGTGCTGGCGATGGTGGCGGCCGGTTTCGCCGGCGCACTGGTGCCGATCGTGCTGACCCGAATGGGTCAGGATCCGGCCCAGTCATCCTCGATCATCCTGACCACCGTAACTGACGTAGCCGGCTTCTTTTCGTTCCTTGGCATCGCAACCATGCTTTCTAGCATGTTGTAGGCCCTCCGTGTCTTCCGCGGAGCGGTCGTGTAGCCTGGCGCGGGTCGGCGTAGATTCTTGTGGCGCCTGTCCGGCGCCTTCACAAGTGTGTTCGACACCGCACCGACAGCGCTCTGAATGCGGCCTAGCCTTTGCCGTGCGGAAGCGTCCCTCCATCGCCATCCGAACACTCACCTGGGGCCGAAAAGATGAACCTGAACCTTGCACTGACGCCAATCATTTCCCTGATCGCAGGCATCCTGATCCTGATGATGCCGCGGCTGCTGAATTTCGTGGTCGCGATATACCTGATTCTGGTCGGCCTGATCGGCCTGTTCGGCGCCAGCGGCATGCGCCTGGGCTAAGGAGTAGATCATGACCAGATTCCCAACCGCCATCGCGCTGACCCTGCTGTGGGCACTCTGCTGCCTGGCCACGGTACATGCGCAGTCTTCGCAACAGGGCCGGTACTCGCAGTCCTCCCAGTATGATGATCCACCCGACCGGGTCGGATACGTCAGCCACAGCACCGGTGCGGTCATCCACTCACCCGCCGGCATTGACAACTGGCTGGATCTGGTACGCAACCGGCCAGTGATCCGGGGTGACCGGCTGTGGACCGCTCGCAACGCGCGGGTCGAGTTGCAGATCGGCAGCGCGTCGGTACGGATGGGGCCGCACACCAGTTTCGAGTTACTCGAGCTCGATGATCGCTTCGCCCAGATCCAGATCACCGAGGGCATGCTGAATCTCAGCGTGCGTCGACTACGACGTGGCGAAAGCTTCGAAATTGCCACGCCGGACCTTGCCTTCAGCATCCATGAAGCCGGTCGCTATCGCATCGATGTCAACCCCTATCGCAACCAGACCACACTGGTGGTCTGGGACGGCGAGGGCGAAGTCTGGGGCGACGGCGGCAGTTTCCCGCTCAGCGGTGGCGACACGGTGCGCTTCTATGGATCCGACTTGCGTGACTATCAGGTCTTTGCGCTGCCGCGACCGGATGCTTTCGATCGCTACAACGCGCAGCGCGACCGGCGCCTGGCGCGTTCGGAATCGTTGCGCTATGTCAGCGACGATATGGTCGGCTTTGCCAGTCTGGATGCGCATGGAAGTTGGCGCCCGGTTCGCAATCACGGCAACGTCTGGTTCCCGAACGAAGTGGATTCCGACTGGGCGCCCTATCGGGACGGTCATTGGGTCTGGCAGGAGCCGTGGGGTTGGACCTGGGTCGACAACGCGCCATGGGGCTTCGCACCATCGCACTACGGCCGCTGGGTATCTGTATCCAATCGCTGGGGCTGGGTACCGGGACCACGCGAGCAGCGCGCCGTCTATGCACCAGCGGTGGTCGCCTTTGTCGGAGGCAGCAACTGGAGTCTGAGCCTGAGTCAGGGCAACCGGGCGCCGGTCGGCTGGTTCGCCCTTGCCCCGCGCGAAGTCTATGTGCCCTCTTACCGGGCCAGTCGCGACTACTTCCAGCGGGTCAATGTGCACAGCACAGTGGTCAACACCACCGTTATCAACAACGTCTACAACAACTATTCCAGCGGCACGATCAACGTCGGTCAGGTCAACTACGCCAATCGCGCCGTGGAGGGCGCGGTCACCGTCGTACCCGGCAACGTGTTCCGGGACTCGCGCCAGGTGCGTAGCGAAGCGCTGCGTCTGGACAGCAACGCGATGGCCAACGTCGAATACCGGCGAGTGGCGGAGATTGCCCCGAGCCAGCGTAGCCTGCAAGGCAGCGCCGTCGCGGCAGAGCAGAGGCCGCGCGCCGAAGCGTTCGCCCGCCAGGTAGTCGCCCGTACGG
>JBGTIE010000002.1:0-4575 GCA_041745855.1 Lysobacterales bacterium
CCGCCCAGATCGCGCTGGCGCGCGAAGCGGCAGACAAGCAGTGGTCGGTGCGCGAAACCGAAGCGGCGGTCCGGCGCGCCCTGAGCGCGCCGAAGGCTGTCGTGCCTACCCGAGCCGATCCGAATATCGAGCAGCTCCAGCGCGAGTTGTCCGAGAAGCTGGCCGCTGCCGTTGCGATCCAGCACAAGCGCGGCGGAAAGGGCCAGCTGGTGATCCGCTACGGGTCGCTGGATGAACTGGACGGAATCCTGGCGAAAATTCACTAGGCTCGTTTCGCGACCCCAAGGTGACCGGACTTAAAGCGAAAAGAGCAGATAACCACAAAGGACACAAAGGACACGAAGGAAGAGCCTTGAAGCATGGACGCCTGGGCACAGGCGCAATTCCCGGGCGTGTTGCGTCAACAATGAGCCAGTTCTGAATGAGCCGCTTCTGCTCTCCTTTGTGTCCTTTGTGTCCTTTGTGGTCAATCAGCTCTTCTGCTCTTCAGACACGCCTTGCCATTTGTTGACCGCCCCCGCCGGTTCGCGCGCTTGCCTGATTCGCTCGCCCGTGCAAGCCTTGAAACCCAATAATCACCTTCCGGAGATACCGATCGATGTCCAGATCATGGATCGGGCTGCTCATCAGCCTGCTGTACTGCACCACGCTTGCGGCCGAAACCGGGCCACACAACCTGGAGGATTTCCTCAAGACCGACCAGTTCAGACAGATCGAGCTGTCCCCGGACGGTGCCCATTACGCGCTGACGATCCCGCACGAGGACCGCACCCTGCTGCGCATCGTCAAGCGCGCGGACATGGCGACCACGATGGGCCTGGATCCGGGTACCAATCGGCACGTTGTCGACCTGGTCTGGGCCAATGACGAGCGTCTGCTGTTTGGGGTTGAGGAGAAGATCGGGCTACTCGATCGGCCGTTGTCCACTGGCGAGATCTTCGCCACCAATGCCGACGGCAGCCATCAGGAACTGCTGTTCGGCGTGCGGGCTGAGGGCACCAAGATCGGCAGTCGGATCGACAAGGGCAAGCAGGAGTACGGCTCGGCCTGGGTGCTCGATGAGCTGCCGAGCGATGATCGCAAGGTCCTGGTCAGCGTCTGGCCGTGGGCACGCAAGGCCGAGCCCTATTCGCAGGTCGAAGAGATGGACATTTACACCGGTCGGCGCAACCGGGTCGTACGCGCTCCGGTGCAGCGTGCCCAGTTCCTGACCGATCGGGCCGGCCAGGTCCGCTTCGCCTTCGGGGCGGGCGTTGATAACAACCAGCAGACCTGGTACCGCGCCGACAACGACGCCGACTGGGAGCAGCTCAATGACCAGAGCAAGACGCGCCGCCGGATGTGGCCCCTAGGCTTCTCTGCCGACGAGCAGACCGCCTACCTGCGGATCGAGGAGGACACCGGTCCGGACGCCATTTACGCCTTCGATGTGGCCAGCGGCGAGCGCACTCTCGCCCTGCAAGGCGACTTCGCCGATCCATACCTGTATCTACGCAGTCCCGGCGGCCGCACGCTGGTGGGTGCGACGTATCTGGAAGGTCTGCCGGTGATGCGCTACTTCGACCGCAAGAGCGCCGACGCCATCCTCTACCGGACCCTGGCCATGAGTTTTCCTGGCCAGATCATACGGATCGCCTCGGCGACTCGCGACGGCAACACGACGCTGCTGCACGTTTACAGCGACCGCAACCCTGGCGACTTCTATCTGTTCGACGTGGCGCAGAAGAAGGCCGAGTTCCTGGTCCCGGCACAGAAGTGGATCGACCCGCGCCGGACCGCGGAAATGCAGCCGATCAAGCTGCAGGCGCGCGACGGTCTGGCCCTGCACGGCTACCTGACCGTGCCTCCAGGCAGCGAAGGCAAGAATCTGCCATTGGTGTTGCTGCCTCACGGTGGCCCGTTCTATGTTGCTGACAGTTGGGGCTACGACAATGAAGTCCAGTTGCTGGCCGCGCACGGCTATGCCGTCCTGCAAGTCAATTTCCGCGGCTCCAGTCTGTATGGCCGGGCTCACGCAGCGGCCGGCCTGCGCCAATGGGGCAAGGCGATGCAGGACGACCTGACCGACGCGACCCGCTGGGCGATCGAGCAGGGCATCGCCGACCCGGCGCGTATTTGCATCTATGGCCACAGCTATGGGGGCTACGCCGCCTTGATGGGTGCGGCCAAGGAACCCGATCTGTACCAATGCGCGGCCGGCTATGTCGGTGTCTATGATCTGCCGCTGCTGTATCGCGAGGGCGATATCCAGGAGCGCCGCGCCGATCGCAATCTGCTTGAACACAATCTGGGCAAGGATGATCTGGAGGCCTATTCTCCGGCTCGGCTGGCGGGCCAGATCAAGTCGCCGGTATTCCTCGCCGCCGGCGGCAAGGATGAGCGCGCGCCGGTCGCCCATACCGAAGCGATGGAACGAGCATTGAAAAGCGCGGGCGTCGCGGTGGAAAGCCTGATTTACCCGAACGAGGGGCACGGCTTCTATGTCGAGGCAAACAAGCGGGAGTTTTACACTCGATTACTGGCGTTCTTCGACAAACATATCGGCGCGGCTGCGGCCGGCGCAGATTGAGAAACAAAAGGCCCGGCGACTTGCCGGGCCTTTAGCCTGATCGCGCAGAAATCAGGTCAGAATGACAGACGCGGGCCGATCAGGAAGGAATTGCCGTCGTCGTTGAAGTCCACTTCGGCATTGACACCCCAAGCCTGGTTGAACTTGTACTGCCCATTGAGTACCACCGAAGTCGTGCTGTCGTCGAAATCGACGTAACGCAGCGCGGCGCCGCCTTCGAAGTTCGGTCCCAGCGCGGCGCGTACGCCCACCTCGGCGCTGAAGCCGTCATCGTCGATCGGGCCGATGTCAATGCGCTCCCAGGCAACCCGGCCGACAAAGTCGACGGTATCGTTGAGGGGCGCGTTGTAGCCCACGCCGAACCGATAGCGGTCAATATCGAAGCCGGCGAAGTCGATAGCTTCGTAGCCGCCGAATACGTGGAAGTTTGGATTGATCGCGGCCGAGCCGCGCAGACCGAATCCATCCTCCGAGTCGAATCCATCTGGATCCACGCGCAGGTAATTGAATTCGATGTAGTTGTAGTTCAGCTCACTGGCGACGGCGCTGATTGGCGCGGCCAGGGCGGCCGCAAGAATCCATGCAATTCGTTTCATTGTTTTCTCCATTCCTTGAAGATCGAAAGGTGCTGCCATGATGGGCGCGATGAAGTCTGGACAGTGACCGTTTCATACGCAAGTGGCATTCGGGCCATTCTACATGCGGCGTTGGCGCATGTTCAGGGACTACCTGTCAAGAGACAGCCACGCCATCACGGCAACTCCGGCACCTACCGCAGCGATGATCAGCAACCACCCGAGCCGGGGGTTGGTTTTTATCAGCGGCTCGGGGCCCACCCAGCTAGAACGATACGCCTGGTGCAGACGCGCGCCCGTCGTCTTGATCAGCAGGCTGGAGAACGCCTTGACCTGGCTGGCCCCGGCGAAGGCTCGGTGCGGAATCGCCACCTCGCTACCGTCGCGCAGGGTGACCAGCAGGAAGCGAGGAAGATCATGGACCTCGCAGATCTGCCCGAGCGGCCAGCGCCGTTCGAATCCGCCGCGATCATGCACCAGTTCGTCGCCTTCGATGCTTAGCGTGTGCAGGGTGGGGAAGCCATCTGGCGCGTGGGTCGCGCGCAGTCGGCGCAGCGCATGGCGTTTGCATAGCGCGAACGGAAGGACCAACACGGCGAGCACCACCATGGCGAACACGATCTCGCCGCTCGGGTCCAGGCCAATTGCTGCGAGCAGGCCCGCAACAGATACGACGAAGAAGGCGAGCACCGCCTTCCACTTGACCAAGGCGATCGAGACGGCCAGCGAGGTGTAAAGGCGAGTTCCCCAGCGCGGGTGTTCAAAACCGAGGCCAAACAACACAGCCGGCTCCACCCGCCAGCGCAGCGGACGGCCATTCCAGCGTGTTGCCCTGGAAGCCTCGCCAGCATCGGGAATTTGCGGAGTGTCCAGCGGCGCAAGATTTGTGATCCGCACGCCTAGCCGTTCGGCTTCGGCGCGAACCTCAGCCTCGCTGCCCGCACGTGTCACGTAGCCCGCAATCGCTCGCCCGGTTTCCGCATCCACGCACTCGACCCGAAATCCCATGCTCAGGCTCCTGGCTCGTAACCTCACGTCAAGTATGCCTGTGCAAGTTGGCGACCTACTTTCGCAGAGTCGCCGTAGTCGAGGCATCGTTCTTGCTACGCGGCAGTGGCGTTTCATGATAGACGTCACAATGAGCCGTGCCCGCTGAGCCGCACACTCCTCCTCGCGTCGATCTTCGACGACGGGGAGCATTTCCTTCATGACGACACCTGCATTCGGCCAGCATGGCCGACGCGCATTGCTGCTCGTGGCCCTGGGCTGCGTCGGCGCATTCGCGGGCACAGCGCTCGCGGCAACCACCTACCACGTCCGCAGCGACGGCGGCGATCCGACTCAGTGCACCGGCAAGGCCGATGCCGCGTACTCGGGCAGCGGCAGCGGCCAGGCCTGTGCGTGGAAGCATCCGTTCCATGCGCTGCCGCC
>JBGTIE010000003.1:0-7524 GCA_041745855.1 Lysobacterales bacterium
GTGCGCTATGCGTTGCACCTGCTCGCCGATCGCGCCGAGGACCGCTTGCTGTTCGAATTCCAGCCGCGCCTGGCGACGCTGTTCGGGCACGACGCGGTACCGGGCTCGAACGCGGCCATCGAGCAGTTCATGCACGACTATTTCCGTGCCACCGCGCGCATCGATTTGATCGGCGAGCGCATCACCGAGCGGGTCAAGGCGCGCCTGCTGCCGCAGCAGAGCAAACGCCTGCGTGGCTCCTGGCGGCTGGTCAATGGCCGCCTGGAGTCGCTCACCGAGCTGAACCCGGAGCGCCTGCTGGAACTGGTGGACCTGACCGGTCGGCGCGAGGACATCGTCGGCCTGGGGCCGGCGCTGGCGCGATCGGTGGAACGGCTGCTCGGCCAACGCGGCAAGATCCTCGGTAGCAAGCGCGCCAAGGCGCTGCTGCTGGGCTTGCTGCAAGGTCCGGGCTCACCCCGCCGGGCGCTCGAGATCTGGGCCCGCCACGGCATCCTTGGCGCCATCGTACCGGCCTTTGCGCGGATCAGCGGGCGCATGCAGTACGACCTGTTCCACGTCTATACGGTTGAGCGCCACACCCTGACCGTGATTGCAGAACTCGTCGGTCTGGCGGCCGAGAACCCTCCCGAGGACCTGCGCTACGCGCAGAGCGTGCGCCGCCGCATCGACCAGCCAGCGCTGCTGCTGCTGGCCGGGCTGTTCCACGATATTGCCAAGGGTCGCGGCGGCGATCATTCGAAGCTGGGCGCTGTCGAGGTACGCCGTTTCGCTCTCAGCGCGGGACTCGGGCGCGAGGACCGTGAATTGCTCGCCTTCCTGGTCCGCCAGCATCTGGCAATGTCGATCACCGCGCAGAAGCAGGACATCCAGGACCCGGGCGTGATCAGCCGCTTCGCCCGCCTGGTGCGCGAACCGCGGCGGCTGGATTATCTGTACCTGCTCACCGTGGCCGATATCCGCGGTACCAACCCGAAGCTGTGGAACGGTTGGAAGGCGCGACTGCTGAGCGACCTGCACCGCTTTACCGAACGCGCGCTGCGCAGCGGTGAATCCTTCAAGGACGACCGTCGCCGACGCGCGCGGGTCCGCCGCGAGGTGATGGAGCTGCTGCGCGGCGAGGGTTTCGGCCGCGATCAGATCCTGGGCCTTTGGAGCGACTTTCCGGCGGAAGCCTTCCTGCGTCAGGGCGTCGATCATCTGCGCTGGCAGACTGGCTCACTGCTGCGCGCGGCGGCCCAGCGCAATCTGTCCCCGACCGCCGGCGGGCCCGAGCGTCCTGGCAGCCTGACCGCGGTACGCAGCATCGGCGTCGCCGGCGCGCGCGAGATCTTCGTCCATACGCCCGACCAGTCCGGCGTCTTCGCCGCGATCGTCGCCACTCTCGACCGGCTCCGACTGGCCGTAGTCGGCGCCCGCATCCTGACCACCCCTGGCGGCTGGACCCTCGACAGCTTCCAGGTCCTCGACCTTGACCAGCGCTGGACCGACGCCCTGAGCCGCAACATGGAAATCCAGATGCGACTGGAAATGGCGCTGGCCGAGTCGCCGTTGAAGCTCAAGCCCTCCCGCCGCAATTTCTCGCGCCAGCAAAAGCACTTCTACTTCGACCCGGAACTGCGCCTGCAGCCCCTCGCCGACGGCCAACGCAGCGAACTTAGCCTGGCCTGCTCCGACCAACCCGGCCTGCTCGCCCGCGTCGCCAGCGTCCTGTCGCAATGCCAGGTAAACGTCCACGCCGCCCGCATCGCCACCTTCGGCGAACGGGTCGAGGACGTGTTTGTTCTTTCCAACGAGCAAGGTGCTGCGCTTAGCGACGATGAAGGCCGACAGGTTCTGGAGGCATTGAGGGCGGAGTTGAAGCGAGGGGATAACGAATAGGAGCAAAGACGTTTTAGGTTTTATGTTTTACGTTTTACGTCAAGAGCACGATCAAGAGCTGGAAGTGCCGCTCGCCACAAGTCTGGGCACAGCTGGCCGCCAGACGCAAGGCCCCATGGCAAGGCGCGCTCGATGGTGCCGCGCGCGGCCCAATTTTGGAGTGCGGCGACCTGGCGCCGCTTTGCTCTTCGGTTCGGTCCGCGTGCTCGGCCCTGGGCCCTGCTTTTCTGACCCCTCAGCCCTCAGCCCTCAGCCCTGCTCAAAAAAGCGAAGCTTGGCGGGCGCGAGGAACCGGCCTACGAGTATCGCGACTGAAAGGCGTGCGGCAGAGGATGGAAAGCGCCACACGCTCAACCCCACGGCGGAATTCCGCCGCCGTTCAGCTCCTATCCGTTCGTCCCAACCCCACCCCCGACTCGATCGTCCAGCCGTTGCGCTGCAGCAGCGTCATTGCTGCGGGGGATACCAGGCCGGCCACTCGAATTCGGGGTTGGCGCGCGGCCTGGCGATGCCATTGGGGATCGCGGATCAGATTCTCCAGCCAGGCTGTGGCCGAGAGGTAATCCACCGGTGCCAGCAACACCACCCCGCCCGCGCTGGTGCGGACCCACAGCATCTCCGCGCCGGTCTCGATCGCGGTGACGACGGCGCCTGTGTCGCGCTGATACTGAAGCAGCATGTGGAGGAAGTTGACCAGGAATCTGGCCTCCACCTCGTCTTGCGCCTCGGTTGCCAATTCGATCAGGGCCCAGCGTCCCTCGACCTGCGCCAGTTCACTGATCGCCGCACAGAAGTCCAGTTGCAGACTGGGGTGGAAGGCTCCGTTGCGCAGGAAGGCGCGGGCTCGCCTGCCGCTGAAACCGGCGTTTGCGAGCACCCGCTCGTTGTGGTCGCGAATCTGCATCGGCGTGAGCTCCCATACCAGCCGATTCAGCCGGCCGGTTGCCGAGGCCACCTGGGCCAACGCGCCGGTCGCGCCCAGAGCCACGCCGAAGCCGGCTCGGCCGGCCAATCCCGACCATGCCAGTTCGTCCAGCTGCGCGCTGAGCAAGGGATTGGTGGTGTGCGGATCGACATCGAGGCGACGCGCCAACTCGCGACGCGCCGACTGATAGCCGATCAACCTCAGGGCGGCGCGTTCGGCAGGCGACTGACTCGCGTCGCCCGCCATTTCGTCAGCGTCGGTGACCGCGTCGCCTTCGCCCTGCTCGTTGTCCTTGCGCTCGAGCCGAGCGGCATCGGCAGCGTCCAGCGTGGTCCGGCGCAAACTGCGGTAGCCTTGCCGGAAATAACGGGCCACGCCGCTCGGTAAACCCTGCACCGTCCCGACCGGATCAGCGGCCACGTTGGCCAACGCCTGACCGGTCCGAGAGGCCGCCTCGCCGGTTGCGTCGACAAAGGTCCGGAACCGCGATTGCTCCGCCAGCATCTCGATGGCGGACAGTTCCGCAAGGCGAATCTGCAGCAGCTCGCGGCTTTCGGTCTGCATCTCGCCGAACCGCGTGACAGCCGTGAATACCCCCAGACCGCCGCTGACCGGCACCCGCCGGTCCAGACGATACAGGGGACCATCCAGCCACTGCGGATCGAGCAAGCGTTCGGCGGGCAGAACCGGTGTCTGTTCACTGTCACGCCAATCGGCCAGATCCTCCGGCAACTGGCCCGGTGGATCCATAGCGGTCATCGGCGGCGCACTGCGCGGCTCCACCGGCGGCAGCGTGATCTGGTCCGGTCGCGTTCGCTCCGCGCAGCCGACCAGCATTGCCGGAAGCAGCAGGAACGGCCACAGCCTGCCTGCCCTTTCACCCACCCGTACCCCTGATCGCATGCCGTTCTCCCCCGCGGTCTGCCGCAAATTCTGGTAGCCCGTCGAGTTTTCCACAAGTAGCGGAGCTGGGCTTGAACCCTCCAGATTCGGTTCGCGGAGCTCACCTCGGGGTCGGGGTCGGAATCGGTATCGGAATCGATGCTTGCCCGGCGTATCCGAGGACTGCCTCCTAGTGAACCTTTTGGCCACGCCGCCCCTGCGTTTTCAGTATCGCCACGATCTAATCGAGTGCGGCGGCCCAGCCTGACAACGTTGTTGATGACTGCCCCGATGCACGGCCAGTCGTTGGTGGCCAAACTCCATGCCGGTCTCGATTCCGATTCCGCTTGCTGTTTCGGGTCGAAAGCCGAAGCTGGGCGGGCGCGAGGAACCGGCCTACGAAAATCGCGATCGAAAGGCGTGCGGCAGAGGACGCAACGCGCAAACCCGCTCGACCATCACGCGGGATCTCTGCCGCCGTCCGGTCGTCCCAACCCCACCCCCGCTTCGATCGACCAGCCATTGCGCTGCAGCAGCGTCCTTGCCGCGGGGGACACCAGGCCGGCGACTCGCATTCGGGGCTGCCGCGCGGCCTGCCGTTGCGATTGCGGATCGGCCACCAGACTCTCCAGCCAGCGGGTGGCGGACAGGTAGCCCACCGGCGCCAGCAACACCACCACCCCGTCCGCGCTCGTGCGGCCCCCCGCATCTCCGTGCCGGTTTCGATAGCCGTCACGACGGCGCCTGTGTCGCGCTGATACTGCAGCAGCATGTGGAGGAAGTTGACCAGGAATCTGGCTTCCACCTCGTCTTGCGCTTCGGTTGCCAATTTGATCAGGGCCCAGCGTCCGTCGACCTGCGCCAGTTCACTGATCGCTGCACAGAAGCCCACCTCCAGGTTGGGATGGAAGACTGCTTGCCACAAGTAGCAGAGCTGACGCACCCGACTGTAGCGAACCATCAGAACACGCCAGTACAGCAAGCCTGCCGAACTGTCTGTACGCGAGCAACTTCGCGAATGGAACCAAATGTTGCCTGTCCGCGTTCCCGCTGCTAGTGTAGTCCACAGTGGGCAGCCACCGCGCCATTTGCGAGTGGACGATACCTGTGCTGTCGCATTACCTCCCCGGGTGCTCATTACGGGCTTCAATAGTGGAAATCGAATATATAACCCATTGCTTTCAGGCAAATCGCTACAACGCATGAGTCGACCTTTCCTCTGGTCGCTTCCCGTACTGCTTGCGCTCGGTCTATCGATTTATTCATTGCAGCGAAACCAAAGCTCAGCTGATAATGTGCCCGCACAGGAGGAAACTGGCGGCGCCCGAAGCGGTTCGGGCGCCCTGGCACTGAACACGCCTGGCCCAGTTCGCGCTACCAGCGGCCCCACTCCTGGTGCTGTTCCGTCGGATGCGACTTCACATACATCGGATGGGGACGCACTCCCGGAATCACTGGCGAGAGTCAGGGAGCGTTTAGCCCCCGTTCGACCAGACCCAGACCCCGGAGCGACGGAACGGATCAAGGTGCAGGACAGACTATGGCTTGAAAGGAATGGCTATCCCTCGGACGCCGAAGCCCTGGAACTCCTGCAGGCCAGCGACGACAGCCTTCGCATCGCAGCTCGAGAAGGAAACTCCGCGGCAGGTGTTGTCCTGGCTACCAGAGGTCTGTCAATCGGGGGTGATGCTGCGGACCAGGCCGAAACGGAACTGCTTGGGTATGCCGCTGAGGGGAACAACTTTGCGCTTGCCTCGCTTGCGGCGCAAAAGCTGGGATTGAAGGACGAACGCAGCCAGATAGAGGCTTTCGCCTTCATGCGTGTTGAGGAAATGCGCGGAAATCTGGGCAACGGACTCATCAGGGAAATCCATCTACGACACCTTACGCCGATCCAGCGGATGGAGGGTGAACGCTATGCCCATCAGATTCTCAGGGTCCTGGTGGAGGCGCAACAAACCGCGCAAGGTCCGGATGCACCTTTGGTCGATCCCAGACCGGTTCCTGTCATTGCGGACGATTAGGCGGCGGGACAGGAAGGCAGCTCGACGAGCACGGACGCAGCTTTGCTGGGGCGATGTAGATGCGGTTCGCTGAGCTCACTGACATCCTACGGCGCTCGACCGTGGCTCTACGGGGTCTTGTTTGATGCGGTTCGCGGAGCTCACCGACATCCTACGCGCCTCGCCGCAGCCCTTCTGGGCCCTGGGCCCTGGGCCCTGGGCCCTGCTCTCCTGACCCCTCAGCCCTCAGCCCTCAGCCCTACTCATGAAACGGCGTCGGCTGGTGGTTGTCGAAGCGGGTGAACTGGCCGCGGAAGGTGAGTCTGATGGTGCCGGTGGGGCCGTTGCGCTGCTTGGTGATGATGACTTCAGCCACGCCCTTGTCGGCGCTTTCGGCGTTGTAGTACTCGTCGCGATAGAGCATCACGACCAGATCGGCGTCCTGTTCGATCGAGCCGGATTCGCGCAGGTCGGACATCATCGGGCGCTTGTCGGTGCGCTGCTCGACGCCGCGGTTGAGCTGTGACAGCGCGATCACCGGCACGGCCAGTTCCTTCGCCACCGCCTTCAGGCTGCGCGAGATGGCCGAGATCTCGGTCGCCCGGTTCTCCTTGTTGTCGGGTACCTGCATCAGCTGCAGGTAATCGACCACAATCAGGCCCAGGCCGTGCTCGCGCTTGAGCCGGCGCGCCTTGCCCACCAGCTCGGCCGGGGTCAGCGCCGGGGTGTCGTCGACATACAGCTTGGCCTGACTGATCATCTTCAGGTTGTCGGCCAGCTTGGCCCATTCGTGGTCGTCCAGCCGACCGCTGCGCAATCGGCCCTGGTCGATCCGGCACAGGCTGGAAAGCACGCGCATGGTCAGCTGCACCGCGCTCATCTCCATACTGAATACGCCGACCGGCTGACCCGAGCGGACCGAGACGTACTCGGCCACGTTCATCGCAAAGGCGGTCTTGCCCATCGATGGGCGCGCCGCGACGATCGCCAGATCGCCCGGGTGCAGGCCGCTGGTCATCTTGTCGAAGTCCGTGAAGCCGGTGGCAAGGCCAGTGACGTCGCGCGGATCGTTGAAGCGCTGCTCGATCGCTCTATAGGCCTCACCGAGCATCTCGCGCATGCTCTGGAAGCCGCCGGCAGCGCGTTCACCGAGCTGGCTGATACGGAATACCTGTTCCTCGGCCAGATTCAGCAGATCGCGCGTATTGCGCCCTTCCGGCCGGTAGATGCTCTCGACGATCGCGCTGCCGGCGTCGAGCAGCCGACGCTGCACCGCCTTGTCACGGACGATGTCGGCATGCGCGGCGATACCGACCGCGCCGGGGGCGTTGTTGGCCAGTTCGACCAGATAGGCCAGGCCGCCGGCCTGCTCCAGCAGATGCTTGCGCTCGAGCAATTCGGCCACGGTGATCGGGTCGGCCGGTTGCGACCGTTCCTTCAGCTCGCTGACCGCGGCGAAGATCAGCGAATGGTCCTTGCGATGGAAATCGTCCGCCCGCACCCGCCCGGTAACCCGGTCAAAGGCCTCGTCCACCAGCATCAGCCCGCCAATCAAGGCCTGCTCGGCCTCGACCGCGAACGGCATCACCTTGAGCTGACTGACCGCGTCGCGGCTGGAATACGAGTCCTGCATGCTGCCTTCGGAAAGAGCCGGGCCGGGCAGTTTAGCGGGGATGCCCGGCGGGTGCGCGGAGCGCGACGGGTGCGAGGCAATCTGGTGTTTCAAAAGTTCTGTGAGGTTTCAGGGCCCAGGGCTCAGGGCCCAGGGCCCAGCAGGTCAAGAGCCGCTTTGAGGCTGGTCGGTCCACAGAAAGAGTCATACCCGCCTGGTTT
>JBGTIE010000004.1:0-14521 GCA_041745855.1 Lysobacterales bacterium
AAGTACAGCCACAGCAGCAGCGTACCGAGCAAGGCGTAGCGATGCCCCGGAGTCAGCTGCTGCAGCAAGGGTGCGCTGACCGAGGCCGGCGCCAGCGGCAGCCCGATATCGATCGTGAATCCTTCGCCCGGCTGCAGCGGCGAGGTGGTCTGCAGCCGGAGCGCATCATCGTCGACCCTGAAGTCATAGGCCCCGCCGGTCGCGCCAGTCGGCCCGCTGTGAGCGGCCACCTGCAGCGCCAGCAGCCCGCGCTCGCCGAGCAGCACCGGCGGCGCGACCAGCTCGACCTGAACCGAGTCGATCGGCAAGGACCAGCCATTGCCGGTCACGTTCCAGTACAGCCGACTGCCATCACCCTGCGCGCTGAGCTGGTCAGCGATCCGGTAGCGCAGCTCGAATTCATGCTGGCCCGGTGGCAGAGGCCGGTCCGGGTCGCCCAGATAGATCCGCAGGCCGTCACCCTGCTGCTCGCTGTGATGGCGGATCGGTTGACCGGCCAGCGTCGCGGCGAGGATCTGGACCTCCGCCTCGCGGGTCCCGGTCCACAGGTCGAAGCGCTGTGTCGCCAGGTCGCGGTAGATGCCGCGCACGATCTGGCGGCCTTCAGACCTGACCGTGATCTGCTCGCTGACCTCCAGCATGCCGTCCTCGAGCAGGCGCAAACGGACCTCGAAGTAGCGCACCCGCTCGCCGGCGACCGAAGGCTGGGACGCCGATCCCGCCGCCCCGGCCGGATCGACGCGCTCCTGCGCATGCAGGGTACCGTTGAGGCCGATAAGCAACAGCCACAGCGCCAGCGCGGAACCAAACCCCGCGTGGTGCCGCGGGCGGCCGGATTCAATCGTCCCGATCATCGCGGATCTGCACCCGCCCGCCCTCGTGACGCAGCGGGAAGCTGTGGATGTCGATATAGGCTGGCGGGCACAGCACCTTGCCGGTGCGCAGGTCGAAACGGGCGCCGTGACGCGGGCATTCCAGCTCGAAACCACACAGATCACCGCCGGCCAGCTCGGCCCCGTCGTGGGTACAGACATCCTCGATGGCGTAGTGGCGCTCACCGACCCGATACACCGCCACCGTCGTGTCGGCCAGCTCGACCAACCGGAAATCGCCGTCACCCACCTCATCGACCGCACACACATCGATCCACTGCACCCATCACCCCCGCAAGCGGCCAGCCAGCGTCCAAGCTTAACCGGATCGCGCGCGAGTCGTCCCGCGCCGAGGCTGGCTGAGCCTCAGCAGAAGTCAGAACTCACAAGGCGGGAGTTGGGAGTTGGGAGTCGGGAGTCGGGAGTCGGGAGTCGGGAGTCGGGAGTGCGTAGCGTGAACTTGTTCGTCTGACGAGCGGAAGAGCTGATTGACCACAAAGGACACAAAGGACACAAAGGAGAGCAAGAGCGGACCAGAGTGGCCGGCTACTCGCGCCGGCACTGGCCCTTGTCGGAACCCCGAGTTGCACTCGGGTCGTCGCGCAGCGACGCGCACTTCGGCATGCGATCAATGCCAACCGCCTTGAAAGGACTACAGCGTCACCTGGCTTCGTTGCCCGAGTGCAACTCGGGGTTCCATGGTGCGCACTGAGCTCTTGTCGGAACCCCGAGTTGCACTCGGGTCGTCGCGCAGCGACGCGCTTCTTCGGCATGCGATCGAGGCCAACCGCGTTGACAGGACTACAGCGTCGCCTGGCTTCGTCGCCCGAGTGCAACTCGGGGTTCCATGGTGCGCACTGAGCTCTTGTCGGAACCCCGAGTTGCACTCGGGTCGTCGTGAAGCGACGCGCACTTGGGCATGCGATCAATGCCAACCGCCTTGAAAGGACTACAGCGTCGCCTGGCTTCGTTGCCCGAGTACAACTCGGGGTTCCTTTGCGCGCCCTTGTCGATGCGGTTCGCTGCCCTCATCTACATCCTACGAGCTTCGCTGCGGCTCTTCTGGGCCCTGTGCCCTGTGCCCTGTGCCCTGCTCTTCTAACCCCTCAGCCCTCAGCCCTCACCCCTGAGAAAAAAGGTGACAGCTGGCACCTCCCCCCACACCACCTGCCCGCTAAGCTTGCCGCCATTGTCGTCGCCACAGTGAGCTTTGCTGGTCATGAGCAGTGTCGAAACCCTGATTGAATGCCGTGCCTTGTCCAAGACCTATCAGCGTGGACCGGAGAAGATCGAGGTCCTGCAGCAGCTGGATCTGAGCATCCCGCAGGGCGATTTCGTGGCCTTGATGGGGCCGTCCGGTTCGGGCAAGACGACCCTGCTGAATCTGATCGGCGGGCTGGATCAGCCCAGTGGCGGGGAGATCCTGATCGGCGGTAAGCGGATTGACCAGCTCAGCTCCAGTGCGCTGGCGCGCTGGCGGGCGGAGAACGTGGGATTCGTGTTCCAGTTCTACAACCTGATGCCGGTGTTGAGCGCGGCACGCAATGTCGAGTTGCCGCTGCTGCTGACCTCGCTCGGCAAGGCCGATCGCAAGCGCCGGGTGGAAGTGGCACTGAAGCTGGTAGGGCTGGACGACCGCGCCGGGCACAAGCCGTCTGAGCTGTCCGGTGGCCAGGAGCAGCGGGTCGCGATCGCGCGGGCCATCGTGGCCGACCCGACTTTGCTGGTGTGCGATGAGCCGACCGGCGATCTGGACCGCAAGACCGCCGACGAGATTTTGAGCCTGCTGCAGACTCTGAATCGTGAACTGGGCAAGACCATCGTCATGGTCACCCACGATCCAAAGGCCGCCGAGTACGCCAGCCGCACGCTGCACCTGGACAAGGGCCAACTGGTCGATGCGCCGGTTCATTGAGACTTTCGAACAAGCAAGATCAAGAACCAGAGCGATTGACCACAAAGGACACAAAGGACACGAAGGAAGAGCTTTCAAGATAAAGGACGCGCGGGCTGCAGACTGCACTTGCCATACCGACTTCCCGCTTCGAGCCACTGCTTTGCTCTGCTCTCCTTTGTGTCCTTCGTGTCCTTTGTGGTGAACAAAGCTCTTGATCTGGATTCACGTTGAGCACAACGAGTGATTGGAGCCAAGTGATGAAATATTTCCGACTGGTGCTGGCGCAGCTGTTTGCGCGCAAGACGCGCACCATCCTGACCTTGTTGTCGCTGCTGATGGCTTTCCTGCTGTTCGGCTTGCTGCAGGCGGTCAACGTGGCCTTCAGCCGCGGCGCCTCGGTCGAGGGCGCGTCGCGGGTCGTGACCCAGGCGCGGGTGTCCTTCACCACGCCGGTACCGCTCAGGCATGTCGCGCAGGTCGAGGCGGTCCCGGGCGTGAGCGCGGTGATGTATCAGCAGTGGTTCGGGGCGTATTACCAGCAGCCGCGGCAGCAAGTGGTGACCTTTGCGGTTGATCCGCTGCGGCTGCGGGCAGTGATCGGCGAATGGGAAATGCCGGACGACCAGTGGCAGGCCTTCGCCAACACCCGCACCGGCATCATCGTCGGCAAGAACCTGGCCGAGCGCTTCGGTTGGAAAGTGGGCGAAAAACTGCCGCTGAACTCGAACATCTGGCCACAGCAGGACGGCAACATGGCCTGGATCTTCGACATCGTCGGCATCTTCGACTCCTCCGATCCGGCCTCGCAACCCGGCTTGGCTTACATCCACTTCGACTACTTCGACGAGGCGCGCCAGTTCGGCAAGGGCGGCGCCGGCATCCTCGTCAGTCGGCTGGAGAATCCGAAGGATGCCGAAACGGTCAGCCAGGCAATCGATGCGCTGTTTCTTAACTCATCGGATGAAACCAAGAGCCAGTCCGAGCAGGAGTTCAACCTCAATTTCGTGCGGCAGCTTGGCGACATCGGCCTGATCGTCAACGCGATCCTCGGCGCGGTCTTCTTCACGATCCTGCTGCTGACCGGCAATACGATGGCGCAGGCGGTGCGCGAACGGATTCCGCAGCTGGCGGTCCTCAAGACCCTCGGCTTTTCGGACTCGCTGGTGCAATGGCTGGTGCTGGCCGAAGCTTTCATGCTGATCGGCCTGGGCGCGCTGCTGGGCATGGGTGTGGCCACCGTGATCGGCATCCAGTTCACCGGTTTCCTTGGCGGCGGTGGCAGTGTGGTCGACCTGACTGTGTGGGCCTATGCCCTCGCCGCCGTGATCGTGCTGGCACTGGTCGTCGGATTGCCGCCAGCCCTGCGCGCGCGCCGCCTGAATATCGTCGACGCGCTGGGCGGGCGTTAGCCATAAGGAGCAAACCCATGTGGAATCAGATCATTGCCATCTGCGCGCTGAACCTGCGCAGCATCGGGGCGCGGCTGGGCGCCAGCCTGGTCATCATCATCGGGATCGCCGGCGTGGTTGCGGTCTTGACCGCGTTGCTGGCGATGGCCAAGGGCTTCGAGTCCACCCTCGGCGCCACCGGCCGTGATGACCGCGCGCTGATCCTGCGCGGCGGTGCCACCGCCGAGCTCAACAGCGGTCTGACCATAGAGCAACTGCAGGCGATCAAGGACACCCGCGGCCTGGATGGTCCGCTGCAGTCGTCCGGCGAGCTGATGGTGATCAGCGAGTTTGCCTCCAGGGCACGCGGTGGCGCGGTCAACGTCAGCCTGCGCGGAGTCGAGCCGAGCGGCTTCGACATCCGCCCGGAGTTGCGCATCATCGACGGGCGGCGTTTTGAGCCCGGCCTGCAGGAAGTCATCGTCGGCAAGGGCGCGCTGGACCAGTTCGCCGGGGTGGAGATGGGTTCGCAGGTACGCTTTCGCGGCAGTGACTGGACCATCGTCGGCGTATTCGAAACCGGCGATGCGCACGACAGCGAGCTGTGGGTGGACCTGGCCACGGCGCAGACCGCCTTCGGTCGCGGCGGCGTCTCCTCGGTGCTGGTGCAGCTCGAATCGGCCGACCGCTTCGATGCATTCAGCGAAACGCTGAAGGCCGATCCGCGCTTCAATGTAGATGTCGAGCGCGAGCGCGATTACTTCAGCGCACAGAGCGAACAGTTCTCCACCACGATCGGTGTACTGGCTGTGGTAGTTGGCGTGATCATGAGCCTGGGTGCGCTTTTTGCCGCGCTCAACACGATGTACAGCGCGGTCTCCACCCGCACGGTGGAGATTGCCACGCTGCGCGCGATCGGCTTTGCCAACCTGCCGGTGACGGTGTCGGTGATCGTCGAGTCGATGGCACTGGCGCTGATCGGTGGCGCGCTCGGCGCGCTGATCAGCTGGCTGCTGTTCAACGGCTACACCGTCTCGACCCTCGGCGCCGGCTTCACCCAGGTCGCCTTCCAGTTCCAGGTCAGCGCCCAGCTGATGATGCGCGGCCTGCTGATCGCACTGGCGTTGGGCTTCATCGGTGGCCTGCTGCCGGCACTGCGAGCGGCCCGCCTGCCGGTGACGGTGGCGTTGCGCGGGGCTTGAGCTAGCGTCGCGGCCTGCAACGGAACCCCGAGTTGCACTCGGGCAACGAAGCCGAGTGCCCCGATCGTGCAGCTAGCCACTCTCCCCAGTCGTCAGCTCGGCCTGCCGAAGGACCAACTGGGTAGCGCCTTCTGAAAGGTCGGGTGGATAACCGTACATCGCCAGCAGGCGGCGCACCTTGCGGCGTAGATCGGCGCGGACAGCTTCGCGTTGAGTCCAGTCGAGTTTTGGCATCCTTCGAACCATCTCGGTCAGTTCCCGAGCCATCAGGCGCAAGGTGTCGCTCTGCATCGCCTCGCGCGCGGATTCGTTCTCTGCCAGCGCATCGTAGAAGGCCGTCTCCTCGGTGCTCAGACCCAGTTTCTGCCCATGTTGCTGCGCATCGCGCAGATGCCGGGCCAGGTCGATCAGCCGACTGATCATCTCTGCGGTGCTGATCGCCTTGTTCGTATAGCGCAGCATGGCATCTTCGAGTGCCTGGCGAAACTTCTTGCTCTGAACCAGGTTGCTGCGCTCGGTGACCCGGATCTGATCGCTCAGCAGCTTGCGCAGCGTTTCCAGGGCCAGGTTCTTCTGCTCCAACGCCGCCACACGACCCAGAAACTCATCGCTCAATATGTCGAGACGCGCTTGTTCCAAACCCGCGACGGCGAAAAGGTCGATAACCTCATCGGCATCGACCGCGCCGCCGATCACCTGACGGACCGCGGCGTCGATGTCACGCTGACGAGTGTGTCCGGCGCCCCCGCTGCGCTCGTCGCTCAGTCGCTTGCGAATCATCGCGACCGTGCGCTGGAAAAAAGCCAGATGCGGTGTGATCGTCTCCGTTTCCGGTCGCGGCACCGATAGGGCAAACGCCGCTGAGAGTTCCTTGACCAGGGTCCGCAGGCGCTTCCAGCCGTCGTTCTGCCCAAACACGTGATCGATGGCTCGCAGGTAGATTGGCAGCACTTCTGCGGGCGTCACGTCCAAAGCCTGCTCGTAGTTACAGCCGTGGAAGAAACCGCGCAACTTTTCAAACGCCGCCTGCATCGCTGGCACCGCCTCGTTCTGCACATTCCGGACCGCCTCGCCTGTGCCACCGGCCTGTGTGTAGGTGGCCAGCGCATCGGCCAATTGATCGGCCAGGCCCAGAAGGTCCACGATCAAGCCGCCGGGCTTGTCGCCATAGACGCGGTTCACACGCGCGATTGCCTGCATCAGGTTGTGCCCGGCAAGTGGCTTGTCCAGATACATCGTGTGCGCTGGCGGGCAATCGAAGCCGGTGAGCCACATGTCGCAGACGATCACCAGCCGCAGGTCATCGTCTGGCGCCTTGAAACGCTCGGCGAGCCGCTTGCGCGCCGCCTTCGTCCGCACGTGATTGCGCAGCGGCTCCGGATCATCGGAGGTCCCGGTCACGACGACCTTCATCGCGCCGACCTCGTCGTCGGCATCGTGCCACTCGGGGCGCAGCACGTGGATCGCCTCATACAGTCGCGCGGCGATGTCGCGGCTCATGGTGACGACCATGGCCTTGCCTTCCATCGCGGCGCGGCGCTTCTCCCAGTGCTCGACGATAAACGCTGCCAGCCGTTCGATGCGCTCCTGGGCACCGACCAGCGACTCCAGCGGCACGCGAATGTGGTCCTCGGCCGTCTCCCCGCTACGGTCGGCGTTGACGAGATACTCCACTTCTTCCTCGGCAACGCGTGCGCCTTCCTCATCCACCTTCAGCTTGATGATGCGTGATTCGTAATAGAGCGGCCGGGTGGCGCCGTCCTCGACCGCCTGGCGGATGTCGTAAACGTCGGCGTACTCGCCGAAGACGTGGATCGTGTTCTTGTCATCCCGTTCCAGCGGTGTGCCAGTGAAGCCGACGAAAGTGGCGTTCGGCAGTGCCTCGCGCATCCAGCGTGCGCCCCCCTCGACGAAGCCGTACTGGCTGCGGTGGGCCTCGTCCGCCATCACGACCACGTTGGCGCGCTCCGAGACCACACCATGCGCCTCGGCAAACTTGTGGATGGTGGCGAAAACCACGCCACCCGCGGCGCGGTCGAGGAGCGCCTTGAGGTGCTCCCGGCTTTCAGCCTGGACTGGCGTTTGCCGCAGCAGCGCGCGCCCGGCAGCGAAAGTGTCGAATAGCTGATCGTCCAGATCGTTGCGATCGGTGATCATGACCACGGTCGGATTGGCCAGGCGCGGCTCGCGGATCAGCGCGCCGGCCAGCATCAGCATGGTCAGCGACTTGCCTGAGCCCTGGGTGTGCCAGATCACTCCGCCGCGCCCGTCGCCCTCACCCGAGGGCGGCCTGAGACTCGCCAGCACGCTGGTCCGCGCCTCGCGCATCGCGCGGAACTGGTGGTAGCCCGCAATCTTCTTGGCGATCCCGCCACGATCGTCCTCTTCGAAGACCACGCAAGATCGCAGGTAGTCCACCAGCACCCGTGGCTTGAACAACCCTCGGATCAGCGCCTCCAGTGTCGGGGCACCGCCGCCGTCGTCGTCCAGCGGCCGCCAGGGCACGAAGCGACTGCGCCCGCTGGTGATCGAGCCGACACGGGTCAGCAAGCCGTCGGACACCGCCAGCAACAGGTTCGGCACGAACAAGTCGGGCGTCGTCTGCCGGTACCGGTCAAGCTGGTCGATGGCACCACCAAGGTCGGCCTGGGTGTCGGTCGGGTCCTTCAGTTCGATGACCACGACCGGCAGTCCGTTCAGGAACACCGTCAGGTCCGGGCGGATCATCTTGCCGGATACCCCAGTGACACTTAGCTGGCGCACTACCAACAGCTCATTCGCGCCGGGGCTGTCAAAGTCGATCAGACGCGCACGGCCGCCGCGGGTTTCGCCGGCCTTCGGGTCCTTGTACTCAACCTCGACGCCATCGGTGAGCAACGCATGGAACCAGCGGTTGTTCTGGATCAATGTCGGATGCGGTGGATGAGTGAGCAGGCGTAGCACGCCTTCGATGGTCGCCTGCGGCATCCCAGGGTTCAGGCGAGCTAGCGCGGCAGCGCAGCGATCGACGAGAATGCAGTCAGCAAGTGAATCACGTTCAGAGGCCGCCGCCTGTGGCCCGAGTTCTGGGCCGTGACGCAGCTTGAATCCCAGCGAGCGAAAGCCTTCGAGCGCACCGGACTCAATAGCCTCTTCATGCAACATGGGCAGCGTTTTCGGGCGCGTTCCCGGCAACGATCGGCTGAAATTCTGGCGCTGTACACGGCGCGAAACCGGCCGGCCATGGCGCACTCAGGCGACACAGCATGCGCATCTGCAACGGGGCTGACGGGTTGATGCGGGCCACTTGCAGATCGATCGCCTCGATGCCGGCATGTTCGATCAGTGTGCGCGCATCACGCGCCAGGTAGCGCGGCACGTAGCCCAAGCGCATCCGCAGCGAATCATTGAACAGTACAGCAACCGCTCGGGGATCACGAATGTTGTCGTCCTCGAGTTCCAGCCCCAGCGTGGCACCGGCCTTGAGCTCAACGAGTCGCTCGTGGACCTCCGGTCCGGCGTGGCGCAATCCGTGCAGGAAGAAACGGGTGAGGTAATTGCCTTGCGCGTCTGGAGTCGGGGAGGGAAACACCTCCAATGCATCGGTCTGGCGGATGCCCCCGGTGACACTCAGCACCGCCAGCGGCTCTGGCGAGTGATGAGGATCGAAGCCGCCCCAGGTCAGCCATGCCTCGTACTCGGGTCGAGAGCGCGACAGCAAGCGGTTGGCGAGCATCGGGAACAGTTCATTGGACCAATACACTTCACCCAGATCAGGGAGCCCCGGAAAGGGGCGAAAGCCCGCCAACATCCGGGCGCCCTGCGTATATACGAAGCGATAGCCGTCGCCCCCGCGATCGAGCCGCGCGACCGGAGACCATTCACCTTGCTCGGGCGTGCCGCTGCGCCAGGCGATGAAGATGGACGTGCTCATCAGACCGATTCCATGAGGCGTCGCCGATTCTCGTTGAGCAAGTCTAGCGTGAACCGCCGGCACACGGCGGACATCCGGTCAGGCGGAATACGCTCCAGAATCGACTCAATCGCCTCGTCGGGAATCCCCGCCAACTGCCCGCGCCAGATTCCCGCCGCGGCGGGAACGCGCTCGGCAACGGCCGACCATGCCGCCCGGGTGGGCAGCGGTCGGCTCGCGTTGGGGTCGGCGTACAGCGCCGATCGCGCCCGACTGGCAAAGTGGGGAATCCTGCGATTGGTATCACGCGAGGACAGCCGATCAAGACGCTGGTCGTCGGACAGATTGCGCGCCAATGCGGCGCCATGGTCGAAGCTGGGCGCGAGCGATTGCTGTTCGCCGTCCCAGATGGCGCCCCAGTTCTCGTGGTGCCGGTCCTGATTGGCGACCCAGGCGTCCAGCAGCAGATAGCCGACGAAGACGTCGGTTGCGGAATCGATGCCTCGCGGCAGTGCGCTGCACCACTCTGGCCGCGGTCTGTTCAGCGCCCGAACAAGTTCGAACACTGCATCGACGGTATGCGCACTGGAGCGATAGCGGTGCGCATCCGCCGGATAGTCCGGATCACGCGCCAGCAAGAGCTGGTTGCCATGGACCAGCGATAGCGGCGCCGGCGCGCAAGACTCGCAGATGACGCCCGGCCGATCGTGCTCATCGTCGTGGGCCAGTTCGTAATGCACATGCGGCAGGCCGAGCAGCGCGGCCAGTTCGCAGGTCACCTTCTCCGCCCAATCCTCGCCAGTGCCACGCTCTTCGGCCTTGAACAGCAGCAACCGATCGCGCTCGCGAAACCAGAACTTGGCCTTGGTGCCGAGGTACTCGACTGCAACAGCGGACGAGGCGCGAATCCGGTGGACCGGAAACATGCTCAGAGGGCCGCTGCGGCCACGCGCTCGGCCGTACGAAGGCGCACTGCGCCGGAGAGGAGCTTGGGGAGGAGGTAGTCGCGGAGTTGGGCGAGCCGCTCGTTCTCACGTACACAAGCCGTAAGCAGATCGAAAAGCGGCTCAGCCGCTTGCTTATACGCCGCAACCACATCGTCGGTCGGCAAGACCACTGGCAACGGGCGGAAATTCGTCTTACTGATTTCCGGGAAAGTCGTACCGCTCGCGTGAGCCTTGATCGTGTCCATTGACGAGAGCGCCCAGTTGAAAACGTAGGTCGGTGGCAATGGCCCGTCACAAACCATCGCGATGAAGCCCTGGTTGATTGCCGTCGGTACGCTAGCAATCGCAAGATAGCCGACTGGGGCACGTGATGACATCAGAACCGTGCCAACTGGCAGGATGCCGGAGCTTATCGCTTCGACTCCCGCGTCGGTGATGCGGCGCTCCGTGTCTAGCAACACCGGATACGAGAGGCGCGACATGTCCTTCGGTGTTGCCCAGCAGTGCTCGCCGGCCTCCCAGTACTCCGGATTCTTCGTACTTGGGGTGCCGCCGCCTTTCGCCGTGACGACATCGCCGATGGCCTTCACCGCCCACCCGTCCGGCACGGGACCGATGTCGGAATCAACGAAGCGGTTGGGCAGGTCGTCGAAGACTGGCTGCGGCATGGAGGGGAAGGTGGTCACGCCAGCGGCCTTGGCCTTGACCGGCTCGAAATCCACGAACCACGCCCGGAAGATCGCCTGCGCCAGCCGCTCCAGCGCTCGAGCAGTCCGCCTGTTCTGCTCGATCTTGTCGTCCAGCGGGGAGAGTACATTCGCGATGGCTGACTGCGTTTCTCTGTCTGGTGCCAAAAGGTGAAACGCCTTCACCTCCGGGAAATAGATCGTCTGGTGCGTCGTTCCATGAGAAAAGCGGGAATAGCTGGACCGCTCGGCGAGCAAGGCGTACTTCAGATAGCGGTAGTCCAGCTTTTCTGGGTCGCAGACCCAGTTCACGAAATCCTGGCTCGTCGCCATCGGTCTCCCCATCACGACGACGTAACCAACTGATGCGGTGCGTGACAGACATACAGTGTTGGCGGGCAGCAGTCGCGCCGATGAATTGTCGATACCTGCCTGCGTCACGTGCTGCTCGGTATCGCGCAGCGTGCGGCCATGATTCCCCGTGGCATCGCGGATGCCGATCCAAGGGATGTCACCATTCCAATACTCAGGTTTCCTACGGCTAGGTGTGTGACCGGTCTCAAGGCGAGCGAACTCGCTGAGCAGTCTCCAACTCCAGCCCTCTGGCGTCTCGTCGTCGGATGCTCCCACGGCAAGCGCGCAATCACCACCAATGTGGCCGGTTGTCGCGGAGCGTCCACCAGTCCTTGTCGGGCGTGAATCCGTCATCCTTTCGCGCCCCCGCCGTCGCCCAGCGTCGCCAATTTCTGCCGCACCACGCCCATCAACCGCTCCCCCTCTCCAAAGCACTCCTCCAACTCTGCGAGCAGCCGCGGGTACTTCACCGCAAACGGCTCACCGGCGTCTTCCTTCTCCTCGGCGCCGACGTAGCGGCCTGGTGTGAGCACAAAGCCGTGCTTGGCGATACCCTCGATGGTCTCGGCCTTGCAGAAGCCGGGGATATCCTCGTAGTACCACCCGCCGTGCTCGGCCTCGTCCCACCAGTCGGGCGCGGGCTCGCCGCGCCACTGGCGGAAGGCGTAGACGATGCGGCCGAGGTCGGAATCGAAGTTCGGATCGCCCCTACCGTCGGACAGCATGCTCTCACCGTCGTCGCCGCCGGTCAGGACGCGCAGCGTTCGGGTCTGCATGGTGCCGAGCTTGCATGCGTCGACGAACAAGGTCTCGCCCTTCCGGTCGCGCCCGCCATGCTTGAGGTTCTTGCCGGTCTTGTCGCGGGTAAGGAACCACAGACAAGCGGGGATGCCGGTGGTGAGGAACAGCTGGGCCGGCAGCGCGATGATGCAATCGACCAGATCGGCTTCAACGATGCGCTGGCGGATCTCGCCCTCGCCGCCGGAGCCGGTGGTCAGCGAGCCGTTGGCCATGACGAAGCCTGCCACGCCGCCGCCGCGGCCGTTTGGTGGCGCGAGGTGGTGGATGAAATGCTGGATCCAGGCGTAGTTGGCGTTGCCGACCGGCGGTTTGCCGTAGCGCCAGCGCACGTCGTCGGCCAACAGCTTGCCGGACCAGTCCGAGATGTTGAACGGCGGATTGGCGAGGATGTAGTCGGCCTTGAGGTCAGGGTGCAGGTTGCGCAAAAAGCTGTCAGCGGGCTGCTCACCGAGGTTGGCCTCGATGCCGCGGATGGCGAGGTTCATGTGCGCCAGCCGCCAGGTGGTGGGATTGGACTCCTGGCCGTAGATTGAAATATCGGTGGTCTGCCCGCCGTGGGCCTCAACAAAGCGTTCGGACTGTACGAACATGCCTGCCGAGCCACAACAGGGGTCGTAGACGCGGCCCTGATAGGGTTCGAGCATTTCCACCAGCAGGCGCACGACGCAACGGGGCGTGAAGAACTCTCCGCCGAGCTTGCCCTCGGCCTGGGCGAACTTGCCGAGGAAGTACTCGTAGACCCGGCCTAGCGTGTCGCGTGCCCTGGCGCGGTCACCCTTGAAGCCGATGTCGGCAATCAGGTCGATCAGCCCCTTCAGTCGCGTGGGCTCGATACCGCGGCGGGCGTAATCGCGCGGCAATTTGCCCTTGAGTTTGGGGTTGTCGCGTTCGATGGCGAAAATGGCGTCATCGATCAGGAAGGCGATATCCGGCCGCGCGGCCTGATTTTGCAGATGCAGCCAGCGCGCCTCCGTGGGCACCCAGAAGACCCGTTCGGCGGTGTACTCATCGCGGTTTTCGAGCAAGCTCTCGATCTGGTCGCCGGAAATGCCATCGGCCTGCAACTCGGCCTGCAACTCATCTCGCCTGGCGTCGAAGGCATCGGAAATGTACTTGAGGAACAGTAGCCCAAGGACGACATGCTTGTACTCGGCCGCGTCGATCTGTCCGCGCAGTGCATCTGCGGTCTTCCACAACTGGTCTGCGTAATGGAGATCCACCCTTGTACTGGCGCCTTGCGTCATCTTTCACGGTCCATTTGCTGGGCTTGCTGGCTGGCGAGTCTGCCACACGGTTTCGCGCGCAGGCGGCGCTTGCCCCTGTGCCGGGTGCGATTCAAACTGATGTTTTGAGGACCACACAGTCTTGAGGGCCCAGGGCTCAGGGCCCCGGGCCCAGTGAAGAGCCAGCTTGCGGCAAGCATGGCGCTTTCCCGCAGCCGTCGCGCTTCAACTCGCCTGGAGCCGGCTCTTGACCTTACTGGGCCCTGAGCCCTGGGCCCTGGGCCCTCCAACCAGAAGGAACTTCAGAAACATCAGTTTGAATCGCACCCCCCTGTGCCAGCTGCCATTCGCGCCAGTCTGTTCGCTGCTATACGCTTGGCGGACCAGCGACCACGAAAGATCCGTGCCGTCGGCGCCACGGAGTTCCGGACCTGAACGACGAGCTGCCAGCTATCAAGGAACGCATCGACCCCGACGGTGATCTGCTGCCGGCGCTGGCCGGCGGCAACGAGCGCGCCTTCGAGCAGCTGGTGGACCGCCATCTGGGGCGGTTGCATGCGGCGGCCCGTCGCCTGCTGAATGATCGCAGCGAGGCCGAGGACGTTTGTCAGGAGGCCTTCCTGCAGGCCTGGAAGCAGGCGGAAACATGGCGTCCGGGGCAGGCGCGCTTCGGCACCTGGCTGCATCAGGTCATGCTCAATGCCTGTCGCGACCGGCTCCGGCGACAGCGACCACAGAGCGAGCTCGATCTCAATACGCTGACCGACCGTGGCCATGGCCCCGAGCAGGCCTTCGGTGTAGCCGAGCGGGAGCGGGCGCTGCAGGCCGCGCTCGCCGAGCTGCCGGAACGGCAGCGCGAGGCGGTGGTTCTGTGCCACTACGGCGATCTGCCGCAGGCCGAGGTTGCCGCTAGTCTGGGGCTCAGCGTCGATGCGCTGGAATCGCTGTTGGCCAGGGCCCGTCGCCAGTTGCGGTTGCGCTTGACCGGTCCACCGGAAGGCACCAACACGGACTGAAACAGGACGGGTTGCGACGGATTTGGAGCCGTGACGCGTTGTACGCAATGACGACCGACGGATCGGCAGGACGGTCAGACCCAGCGGGGATGCCGAGCGGATCGAAAAGGAGAAGGAGATGAGCGCGCTGAACATCGAGGCCTTTGCGCAACTGGCCGACGCCTATGGCGGCGACCTGCAGCGCTGGCCCGAGCACCACCGGGCCGAGGCTTGGGCCTTGCTCGCCTGCAGCGATGCGGCGCA
>JBGTIE010000005.1:0-4098 GCA_041745855.1 Lysobacterales bacterium
GGCCCGGGCGGCGGGCGTGACAGCGCAAGTGGTGCCAGCGGTGGACGCGACCTCCTGGCCTGGCTTGCGCTCCCTGTGTGCGCAGGAACAAGGTCTGTTTCCCGCCTGGGGTCTGCATCCGACCTTCCTGTCCGGGCACCGGCCGGCGCACCTGCATTTGTTGCGCGAGTGGCTGCAGCGGGACCGGCCGGTGGCTGTAGGCGAGTGCGGTCTAGACTTCTGGATCGAGGACCTGGACCGGGCCGCGCAGCAGGACTATTTCGAGGGCCAACTGGCGTTGGCCCGCGAATTCGACCTGCCGGTGATCGTGCATGCCCGCAAGGCCTACGACCAAGTCACTGCGGCCTTGCGCCGGATCGGTGGCCTGCGCGGGGTGGTGCACAGCTTTGCCGGCAGTCAGGAACAGGCAACGGCACTGTGGAAGCTGGGCTTCCATCTCGGGATCGGTGGACCGGTCACCTACCCGCGCGCACGGCGCCTGCGCCGGATCGTCGCTGCGATGCCGACCGAATTCCTGCTGCTGGAGACCGACAGCCCGGACCAACCGCTGTGTGGCCACCAGGGCCAGCGCAACGAGCCGGCGCAACTGGTCGAGGTACTGGCGGCACTGGCGGAGCTGCGCGGCGAGGATCGGCAGTGGTTGGCCGAGCGGACCGCTGCCAACGCGCGAGCACTGTTCGCTCTGGACTGAGCGGGCCTTGCACTGGCGATCGGCGAGCCACGATTCACTGGCCGTGAGTCAAACCGGTGCAGAAGCCGCGTCCGTCAATGCAGAGATCTCTGCCAGCGAGCTCTGCTCGGGGTCGGGGTCGGGGTCGGAATCGGTATCGGAATCGATCTGCACCATTGGGGACGCAGCCGCCGGCGCGAACGGGACCGGAACGATGACCACGGCTCTACGCGCGCCGGGACAGCGCTACTTCAAGCCTGGAAGCTTTGCGCCCATTCACCATTTACCTGCACCATCCCCCCGCCCCTCTGCCTGACTGCGGAACATCGTGGATTCACTGACCCAGATCGCCCTCGGCGCCACCATTGCCGCCGCCGTCGTCCCCGCCGGCCAGCGTCGACACGCTCTGCTCTATGGCGCCGCCCTCGGCACCCTGCCGGATCTGGACGTGCTGGTCCGCTACGCCGATCCGGTCGCCGATTTCACCTATCACCGCAGCTTCAGCCATTCGCTGTTCGTGCTGACGCTGGTTGCACCCGTGCTGTGGGGGCTGGCGCGGTATCTGGACGCGCAGATCAGGCAGGCACCGACACGCTGGCTGCTGGCCTTCTGGCTGGCCCTCTTCACCCATCCTCTGCTCGATGCGATGACGATCTATGGCACCCAGCTTTGGTGGCCCTTCGACACCACGCCGGTGGGTATCGGCAGCATCTTCATCATCGATCCGCTGTACAGCCTGCCACTACTGATCGCCTGCGCGTGGGCAGCCTGGCGCCCGCTCAGCCAAAACGCCGGCCGCGCATCGCTGGTCGCACTGGCGCTGTCGAGTGTCTACCTGGGCTGGAGCGTACTGGCCCAGCATCGGGTGGAACAGATTGCGCGTGAAGCGCTGGTTGCCGAGGCCAACAGCAACCAGAGCATCCAGGTCCTCGCCCTGCCGAGCCCCTTCAACACGCTGCTCTGGCGCGTGCTGGTGCGCGAGAATGGTGGCTACCGCGAAGGCTATTACTCGCTGCTGAGCGACGACCAACCCGGCCCCTGGCGGCAGTTCCCCAGTGCCGACCAACTGGCTCCGGAAATGGCCGGTCATTGGACCTTCGAACGCCTGGCCTGGTTCACCCGCGGCTACTATGCGATCCGATCCGAGGCCGGCGAGGTCATCGTCACCGACTTACGGATGGGCTCGGAGCCCGCCTACGTATTCAGTTTCGTCGTCGCTCGCTTACATGAAGAAGGCCGGATCGAGCCGATCACCAGCGAGCAGCAGTCCCCACTGCGCCCGGTAGGCGACGCCCTGTCCTGGCTGCTGACCCGCATCGTAACGCCGGGGCACGCGATGCCTACGTCGGATGAGGTGTTGTCGGGTGCAGAACACGGGAAAGCCGCAAAGGAACTGTGAGGCTGCTTGCAGGCGACCGCGGAAGCGGTATTTTGAAACGCCCGAAAGCCAGAGCTTTTCAACACAAAGGACACAAAGGACACAAAGGAGAGCAAGAGCAAGGTAGAGCAGAAGCCAGGCATCGAGATGCCCTCGGGGTCGGCATCGGTATCGGCCCCGGAATCGATCCGTTACCCGGCCGTACCCGGGCTCCTCTGGCTGCACGGTCCACGTCGATCAAGTTCACTGCTACCAACGCCAGTGCAAGCACTTCTACCGGGCGACCAGACTGCTGTCTGGCCGCCCGGTCATTCCTGTTACCACCACGGATCGGGCACGAATCCAGGGAAGGCGCGTGGCGCGGACCGGTCGGCGTAGTGCCGATAGGGTCGCGGCAGGATGCCGGCGGCGATCAGGTTGCGTCGGCTGTCGTACCAGATGGTGTTGACTTCGATCGGTCGACTGGAGGCGCGCTCGAACTCGGTTCGGCGTGCGCCTGAGCGCTCGCGTTCGCCATGACCGGTACCCAACCGCTGCTCGTTGCGATGGCGACTGCCGAGCGAATCACCGCGGGCCGACTCTTCCGCCAGACGGTCGCTGCCATAGGGCGCAGCCTTGGGCGCCTGGCTCGCGATGCCCGGGTCTTCGTCATAGCGATACACATGGCGCCGCTCGTTGAACACCGCCACGCCGATCACACCCACATCGTCCGGCCGCCCGGTCCGCGCCGCGTAGCTCTCCGGCAACGGCGCAAAATTGAAGGCGGCGATCTCGCTCATATTCTTGCGCCAGCCGTTGACTGTCGTGCTCTGCCACGGCTCCAGCACATAGCCGGACTGGCCGGGATGCGCCGTCTCTCCGGTAACCACGTTGACCCCATCGACCGACACCACCGCAAGCACCCGCTCACCGCTGCGGTTGCTCAGCCGGATCGCATAGCGATGACCCGGTTCTCCGGCCGCAAAACTGCGGCCGTCATGCATGTGCAGCGGAATGCTCCGACCCAGGGTCCGGTCGAGCAGCGAAACATCCACCCGCTGCGCCAGCGCCCAATTGGGCAGCAGGGCAGCGAACAGGGCCAGCGGTGCAAACAAGCGGGGTGAAAACACGGAACGAGTGCTCATGGCCGTCTCCTGCGGCGGGGGTTCGAACAAGAAGAACGGACCGCAGCGGGAGATGGGGTTAAGGCGGCGGGGCTTTCGAGCCCAGCCTCGCCGCAGGGCCCCAATGGAACTGTAGAAGGCCGCTTCCAGGCGACCGCGGAAGCGGGCCTTGCTATGCGAAGCACAGCGAAGGGGCAAAGCGTTGTCAGGTCAGCAAACTCCAAATAGTGGCGCGTGCGGCCCCTTTTGGAGTGCGGCGACCTGGCGCCGCTTTGCCTTTGGTTCGAGCAGACCGCTCAGCCCGCCAGCGGAACAGATCCAGCGCCAATTCGTTCTCAAACGGCAGTACGCGGCACTCGATCACGTCAGAGGGGCTAATCTGCGAGCGCAGTCCAACCACATCTGCACGCACCGGCAACCGTGGCTCCCTTGACCTGCGGCAAGGGCCCGCATCGGCCGGGCTGCTAGCATACGCAGCCCTTCCCCGCCCTGGATCCGATGGCCGCTGCCGCGCCACTGCTCGAACTCGATCAATTCATCTGCCTGCGCGGTGGCGAGACGGTGTTCGCGCCGATCGATCTGCGGTTGCAGGGGGGCGAGATCCTTTGGCTGACCGGGCCGAACGGTGCCGGCAAGACCAGCCTGCTGCGCGGCCTGCTCGGTCTGGTGGAGTGCCATTTTGATCGCTTTCGCTTCGATGGTCAGGCGTTGCCGGCGGCGCTGCCGTGGCTTCGCGACCGGACCTGTTGGGTTGGCCACGATGCGGCACTGAAAGCAGAGCTGACGCTGGCCGAGAACCTGCATTTCGATTGCGGACAGCGCGGCCAGCAGCCGCTGATCCCGATCGAGTCGGCGCTTTATAAGGTCGGCCTGCCGGGCTTCGCCAAACTGCGCGCAGGTACCTTGTCGGCAGGTCAGCGACGCCGCGCCGCGCTGGCCCGGCTGGC
>JBGTIE010000006.1:0-13551 GCA_041745855.1 Lysobacterales bacterium
GCGCCGCCCTGGGCAACCTGCAGGCTGCACTGGAAATGCTCGAACTGCCGGATCTGGAGCCAGCCATGCGCGAGCGTTTCAGCGCGGTGGTGCATGCCGAGCTGGAGCAGTTGAGCGAACTGGTCGGGAAGCTTGGCACGCAGCTCGACAAGGGTGTGCGCACGCGCTGGCCGCTGGAGCAGGTGCTTGGCGCGGAGTTCCTGGCTGCCGGTCAGCGCCGGCTGGGCGAACTGGGCGGTGCACCGGTCGAGATCGAGGCCGGCAGCGATGACTCGCTCTGGCTCAAGCTCGATGGCTACAGCCTGATCCAGTTGCTCGGCCATCTGCACCAGCGCCTGGGCGAGTTGGCCCGCCCGGCCCGACTGGGCCTGCGGCTGGGGCCGTCGCCGATGCAGGGACGGGCCCAGCTGGACCTGCTCTGGGACGGCGCGGTACCCGATGCGCAGACCTTGAGCGACTGGCTGCGGCAGCCGATGGAGTTGGGCGGAGAGCGCTTGCTGCAAAGTGTCAATGAAGTGCTCGAACGCCATCAGGGCGAGCTCTGGCTGGCGCGCGACGAGACCGACGGCCGACCGATGCTGCGCTGCCTGCTACCGCTGGCCGACGGTGCACCGGTGGCTCTGATGAAGCCCTTGCCCGAGCGCCCCGAGTACTACGATTTCGACCTGTTCGCGCCCACGCCCGGCGCCCGGGCGATGGCCGAGCAGCCACTGGCCACGCTGCGCTTCGTGGTCTTCGACACCGAGACTACCGGCCTGCATCCGGACAGCGGCGACCAGATCATCCAGATCGGGGCGGTGCGTATCGTCAACGGCAAACTGCTACACAACGAGGCGTTCGAGCAGCTGATAGACCCTGGCCGCCCGCCGAGCCCGGCCTCGGTTGCGATCCACGGCATCAGCGCCGAGCAACTGCGCGGCCAGGCGCGAATCGGCGAGGTGCTGCCGGCCTTTCACGCCTACTGCGAGGGCAGCGTACTGGTCGCGCACAACGCTGCCTTCGACATGCGTTTTTTGCAGTTGCAGGAGAAGCCACTCAGGCTGCGTTTCGATCACCCGGTACTCGATACCCTGTTGCTCTCCGCGCTGGCTCAGCCACAACAGGCCTCGCACAGCCTGGACGCGGTCGCCGAACGCTTCGGGCTCACTTTCGCCGGCCGCCACAGCGCCCTGGGCGACGCCGTCGTCACCGCCGAAGTGCTGCTGCGGCTGATTCCGCTACTTCAATCCCGCGGCATCCACACCCTGGGCGAGGCGATCGACGCGTCGCGTGACACCTGGCATGCGCGGGCTGGGGGGTGAGCGGTGCGGGCGGTCGTGGCGAGGGCGAGACGCCTTTTCTGGACCCGAAATGCATACAGGCAGACTACTTCTCGTACTCGTACTCGTACTCGTACTCGAAAGCAGCGTGATGGCTTCGAGTACGAGTGCGAGTACGAGTACCGCGATGCTGAGTACGAGAACGACCGCAATGCTCAGCTTGCTCCGAACCGGCGCAGAAACATCAGTTTGACTGCACCGCCGTCGGCTTGCCGGACGAGCGGACATTGGGCGCCTGATTCAACTCCACACAGGCCGCTTGCGCATCCACCGGCACCGCGAGCGCTTTGCACGCCAACGCCCATGCCGACCGGTCGGCGTCAGTGATCTCGGACAGGTCCAGATCGTCCGGGTCGATGCCGGCCCTGAGCCAACCCCTACGTGACAGCAGATCGGCCAATGCCCACGCCGGCGACAGTGTGGGCAGGCCATCGGGCGCGCGTTCGCTGTGTCCTTTCACCGTCTCAAACCAGGCTGCGGGGCGACGTTCGACCCGGAAATGCGGGGTCGCGTAGTACTTTCCGGAGGCCTTCACCGCGATGGTCGGCACGCGCGGGATCTGGGTCGTCCAGCCAGCCCGGCGCAGAACTTCCACGCCGATCAGGATTGCCGAGGGCATCGCCATCCTGACCGCGAGCTCCCAGTCGGGATCGGGATTCCGGAGCAGATTGGCAAAGACATCGCTATGCCCGCCCAGGCCGCTGACCAGCCCGCGCTTCTTCCACAAGTAAAGGTACTGGGACGCCGTCTTTGAGCTCCAGGCGAAGCGTACAGTCAGATCCGCGCCGCGAAAGATCTGCGGCAGTCCCTGCAGGCGCTCGATGGCCGACGTCGTTGTGCTCACGCCTTTTTGCCGTCGATGGCCGTCGCCCCGTCTTGCTGGGCGATCTCCTGCATCCGTTCAATGCCCTGTTCCAATGCCCCTCTGGTCGATGCGAGCATGTCGGCGAGCAGATCGGAGGACAGGGGAAACGAGCTGGGCAGCCATTGGCGCAAGTCTTGCATGATCAGCTCGGTTGTTTCGGCCGCGGCCAGTTGCAGAAGTCGGCCGCGGGCCTGTTGCAGCCATGCTTGAGCGGTCTGGGAGGGATACATCTCGAGCCGCAGCGCCAGGGCCGACGACTGCAGCGTTTGTGGCATGGTTTGCGCGATCCAGTGTAGATCGAAGACGTCCCGCGCCTTCAGATAGGGACGCGCAGCGAGCGCAAACACCTTGTCAGCGTGGATCTCCGTCAGGCTGGCAGTCGGTACGAACAGGGGTCTTCCGGACATCGGACCCCGCGTCGGGACAGTGGCGGAGGTCACCACGCTGAGCGGTTCCAGCGTATTCTCCGCGGTGCGCCAGAGTTCGAGCTTGACGCGCACGCTGCCGATCACCTCCGGCCCGCTCAGGGTCACTGCGAGGGAATAGGGGTTGCGCGCATCGTCCAGAGCCGGCTTGACCGAGAGCTGCAGGTCGGGCGGTGCCCATGGCGGATCCCCCAGTTGTGCCCGCAGTTCTGTGGCCAATTGATTCAGACGCAAATCGTTCGAGACCAGAAAGTCCAGGCCTTCACTGAACCTCGGCGAGCCGTGGACCAGATGCAGGCTGGTGCCACCCTGAAAGACCAGCTCGCCGGGCTGCCAGCGACGGGACCCCATCAGCGCATCGAGTGCGGCGAACTGCAGCGCCAGGCGCAGTTGCTCAGATTCGCGCTGGCCCAGCGTACGTCTGGCCATGAGTTTCTCTAAAAAAGATTAGAGAAACCATGATACTCCCTCAGCGCAACTCCCGCCGCAGTATCTTGCCGACCGCCGATTTCGGCAGGCTGTCGCGGAACTCGATCACGCGTGGCTGCTTGTAGCCGGTCAGCATCTCGCGGCAATGGGCGCGGATGTCGTCGGCGGTCAGGGCAGGGTCCTTGCGCACGACAACCAGCTTGACCGCTTCGCCGGTCTTCTCGTCGGGTACGCCGATCGCGGCCGCCTCGAGCACACCCGGATGGAGCGAGACGACGTCCTCGATTTCGTTCGGGAAGACGTTGAAGCCGGAAACCAGGATCATGTCCTTGCGCCGGTCGAGCAGGAACAGATAGCCACCCTCGCCGCGTTTGGCGATATCACCGGTGCGGAACCAACCGTCGGCGAAGAAGGCCTGCTCGGTCTCGTCTTCGCGCCGCCAGTAGCCGGAAGTGACCTGCAAACCGCGCACGCACAATTCGCCGGGTTCACCGATCGGCACTTCCTCGCCCGCCTCGTTGCGCAGCGACACTTCAACCCCGGGCAGCGGCAGGCCGATCGAACCGACCGGGTTGGGTCCGTCCCAGCGGTTGACGGTAATGCCGGCGGCGGTTTCCGACAGGCCGTACATCTCCACCACGTCGCGGCCGGTGACTTCCTTCCAGCGCTCGGCGGTGCCGCGGCGCAGCGCGGTGCCGCCCTGGATACAGAGCTTCAGATTGGAAAAGTCCAGCTTGCTGAACTCGGGCGCGTTGAGCAGGGCATCGTAAAGCGTGTTGACGCCGGAGTAGATCGACGGCCGGTACTGGCGGAAGCTGCCAATAAGGCCCGGGATGTCGCGCGGATTGGTGATCAGCACGCCATGCAGTCCGTGCACCCAGGCGTACAGCATGTTGGTGTAGGCAGCGATGTGATACAGCGGCAGGCAGATCAGCCCGATCTCGCGACTGGGATCCAGAGCCCGCCCCAGCCATTGCTCGCAGGCGCCGACGTTGGCCATCAGCGCGGTGTGCGACAGCGCCGCGCCCTTCGACACGCCGGTGGTGCCGCCGGTGTACTGCAACTGGGCCACATCTTGCGCTTGCGCCTGCGATTCGACCGCCGGCTGTTTCGCGCCCAATGCCAGCGCCGTCGGCCAGCGCACCGCGCCCTCGATATGGAAGTCGGGAATCAGCTTCTTGACGTACTTGAGGGTGAAATCGACGATCAGCGACTTTGGCAGACCGAGCATGTCGCCGACCCGGGTCGTGATGACCTGCTTGACCGCAGTGCCCTCCAGCGACTCGGCTGCGACCTTGCCAAAATTTTCGATGACGATCAGCACGACCGCGCCCGAATCGCTCAGCTGGTGCCGCAACTCGCGCGCGGTGTAGAGCGGATTGACCAGCACCGCGACCAGATCGGCGCGCAGCACGCCGAGCACGGCCACCGGAAACTGGAGCAGATTGGGCAGCATGATCGCGACCCGCTCACCCGGCTGCAGCCCCAGATTGCCGCGCAGATAGCCAGCCAGCTGGCCACTGAGCCGATCAAGATCGGCGTGGCTGAGCGTGCGTCCCATGTTGGTGAAGGCTGGCATCGAACCGTGCGAGCGTGACACCTCGATCAACAGCTGCGGCAGACTCTTGCCGGCATCGATCGCGGCGCTGGCGATATTGTCGAAGTCCGCCTTGGCCAGCGGCGAGTTGGTGTTGCTGCCGAATCCCGTGCTCATCGTCTCTCCCCAGATGGTCGCGAAGGCGCCCATTGTGCGCGGAAGCGGGGTGGAGGGGGAGTCTTTGGTATTTGCCAAGCCGTCGGGGTAGTCAGGTGACCATGGGCTGGCGGAACTGAAAAGTCCCGAGTTGGGAGTCGGGAGTCGGGAGTAACAGCACGAGCCAAAGCCAGAGCCAAGTCGGGAGTTGGGAGTCGGGAGTCGGGAGTCGGGAGTAGCAAGATCCAAGTCGGGAGTTGGGAGTCGGGAGTCGGGAGTAACAGCAAGAGCAACGGCAACTACGACATCAAGGTCGCGATTTGTTGCTTGGGCGTGACCGCAACAGCAACCGCGAACCTCGCCACGCTGCGCACTCCCGACTCCCAACTCTGTTGCCGCCCCTACGGCACCAACGCTGCTCCGCCCAACGGCACCCTCAACCGGTACACCGCCTGCTGCGCGGTGACGTAAAGCGTGTGGCCATCGCTGTCGCCGAATGCGCAATTGGTCGCCTGCGACGGGATCGGTACCGTGCCCCAGTGCGCGCCGTCGGGGCTGTAGACCTCGATGCCATTGCCCCAGGTGGCCACGTAGACATTGCCTTCCACGTCCACGCACATACCGTCGGCGATCGGCAGGCCGGTGGCCAGTACGCGTGGTTGCGACAGTGCGCCGGAAGCTGCGCGAGTCCAGGCCAGCAACTCGCCGGCCTGGGTGTCGGTCACGTAGACGGTGCCCTGGTCGGGCGACAGCGCGACGCCGTTGGGCTGGTTGACGCCGATCGCGCCCTCCCACTCGGCCACCACAGTCCCGGCCAGATCACGCCGGTAGAGGCCGTTGAAGGGGATCTCGCGCAACCCCGGGTCGGCCAGGCCATAGTCCGGATCAGTGAAGTAGATCGTGCCGTCACTAGCCACCGCCAGATCATTGGGGGAGTTGTAGCGCTGACCCTGGTAAAGATCGGTCAGGGTCTGCACGGTCCCGCCGGTGTCGGTGATGCTCAGTCGGCGCGGACCGTGTTCGGCTGCGAGCAGGCGGCCTTGCAGATCCAGCGCCAGACCATTGGCGTTGCCGCTGGGCATGCGGAAATTGCTGAACTGCGTCGGCGGATCCAGCCGCAGGATCTGGTCGGCGGTGATGTCGCTGAACAGCAGATGGTCGTCGCGCCAGAGCGGGCCCTCGGCGAACTGGAAGCCGTCGCCGACCAGCGTGACCGGGCCGCGGGCACGGATCGGATTGCACAGCGGCTCGATCTCGATCTGGTCCACCAGCGTGTTCATGCTCAGCGTGCCCGCCTGAGCGACGTTCCACGAATCCACCGCGATGCCACCGGTGCGGTCCTGCAAGCCAAACTGGCCATCGAGCGCGCTGACCTGCCAGGCCACCGGCTCGGTGCTGCCGACCGGCCAGATCTTTGCCTGCAAGCGGGTCTGGCTGGGATCGACCTGATGCACCCGGAAGCGGACATGCAGCGGCTGGCCGGATTGCGGCGCCGGTGCGGCGCCACCGGAGTGCTCGATCTGAATCTCCACACCGTTTTCCTCGCGCCACACGCCCACCCCCGGCATGCCGCGGAATGTGCCTTCGACGAACACCGCGTAGCCTTGCCCAAACTCAGGGGTCAGCTGCAGATGCCCACCGTTCTGGCGCACGAAGAAGCCGACGCCCTGGCTGGAGGCGTCCTCCAGCACCATCTGGAAACGCACTTCCACATCGCGCGTGGCAATCGGCGCGTACATCCGTGCCAGCGAGTAGTTGCTGACCACCGGCCGCAGTCGACCGGCGCCGCCGCTGACATCCGCCAGGTCGGCACTGTCGGCCAGTTCGCTCCAGAGCTCCGGCCAGTCCGGCCCATTGATCGGAAAGTTCTCGACGAAACTGACTTGGCCGCAGTTGCGCTCGAAACCATCGGCAAGGATCGTCTCCAGCGCCTGGGCGGGTCGCAGGCTCAGACCGGCGAGCAGACAAGCGGCGCACACGCAACGTTTCCAGGCCGACATGGTCGATGACCTCGAGGGGAACTGATCCTGAGTACGCAGAACGAGCACGACCAGCGACAGCAACGGGCATCGAAAGGAGCGTTGGCAGGAAGCCCGACATCGGCTTGCCTGTTTCCCCGGTTCAAAGTATCTCTGGCTCTCGCATGTGCTGAGCGGCTGGCAGCGTTCATGACCTACTGCCCTGATTTGGAGCTGAGTCGATGCAATCTGCGGCGTCCTATCGATCACTGATTCAACGCCTGCAAGCCGACGCCAGCGCCCGACCACGCAGCTATCGCTTCAAGCTGTTGCTGCTCGCGTTGCTCGGCTACGGCGTGCTTCTGTTCGCGCTGGCGCTGGCGTTGAGCTTCTCGCTCGGTGTAGCCGTGTTGTTGCTGCTGACCAAAAGCGTTTGGGCGATCAAGCTGATCAAGTTTGTCTGGATTCCGCTGCTGCTCGCCTGGATGATCCTGCGAGCGCTGTGGGTGAAGATTCAAGCGCCTGAGGGCTACCGACTGAGTCCGGCTGAGGCTCCGTTGTTGCAAGCCGAGGTGGAGCGTCTACGCAAGGCGGCGGGTGCGCCGCCACTGGCCGGGATCGTCATCGATGATGATCTCAATGCGGCCGCCGCCAGCGTGCCGCGCCTGTTGGGTCTGGCCGGCAGTCGCCACTACCTCGTGCTTGGTCTGCCCCTGCTGCAGTTGCTCGATCGAGATCAGCTTGGTGCGGTGATCGCGCATGAGTTTGGTCACTTCCGTGCCGGCCACGGGCGCTTTTCAGGCTGGATTTACCGCGTCCGCCTGGGCTGGTATCGGCTGTTGGAGGCGCTGGCACAACAGCAATCGATGGTCTCCGGGTTGTTCGTTCGCTTCTTCAACTGGTACGCCCCCTACTTCAATGCGTACAGCTTCGTTCTAGCCCGGGAAAGTGAGTTCGAGGCCGATGCGATCTCGGCGCAGATCGTTGGTGCTCCAGCGGTCGGAGAGGCGCTGACGCGGGTCGATCTGGGTGCGCAACGGTTACAGTGCTTCTGGCCCGAGGTGTACCAACTGGCCGGGGTCCGCGCCCAGCCGCCTGAGCGTGTCTACCAGTCGATGGCGCTGTCCTTTGCCCAGTGCAACGAAGGCGATTCCGACGCGCTGCAACGCGCGCTGCTGCGGCAAGCGGACCTGGATGACACTCATCCCAGTCTGGCCCAGCGGCTGCAGGCTCTGCAGTTGCCCGCAGTTGTACCCGAGCCGCCGCGCGAGCCGGCCGTCGCGCTGCTCGGCGAACTGGCATCTACGCTGCAGGAGCGGTTCAGCGAGCAATGGCGCGCCGGGGTGGCGGCGGGTTGGGAGGAGCGCCACAACGCATTGAAACAGGGGCGCGTGCGCCTCGAGGAGTTGCTTCGAACTGAAAAGGAGCGATTGCTTGAGCCCGCCGAGCACCTCGAACTGGGATCGCTGCTGGAGGACCTGCAGCAGGATCGGGATCCCATGCCTTGCTACAGAAGCGCGGTAGACGGACGGCCCGATAGCGCGCTGGCGCACTTCCGGCTGGGCGCGGTCTTGCTGCAGCGGCAGCAGGCCGAAGGGATAGGACACATCGAGCGGGCAATGAGCCTCGATCCGGAAGCCGTTGGCGAGGGGCTGGAATGCCTGGGAAGCTACCACCACGCGCTCGGCGACCAAGCGACGCTCGACGCACTCGGTGAACGCCACGCGGCCTGGCAAGCGGAGCAGGCGCGGCAACAGGCTGAACGATTCCAACTCGGCCGCAAGGATCATTTTACGCCGCACACTTTGAGCGAGCAGCAGTTGGCCGGGCTGAGATCGTTGCTGCGGCAGCAAGGCCGGATTCGCCGAGCCTGGCTGGTGAACAAGCGGATAAATGATGCGAGCGAGCTGCCACATTTCGTGCTGCTGCTGCGCCTGCGCACACTGGTCCTGAATCCGCAAAAGCTGCTGGAGCAATTGGTGGATCAACTGGACCTGCCCGGGTCGGTTCTGGCGGTGGCCGAGGGCGGTGATCGCAAGATCGAAAAGCGAATCAGAAAAACAGCAAAGGTGCCACTTTACAAACATGCCTGGTGGTGATGGCCGGACGTCGGCAGGCGGTGCATGATCGCTGCTCCCCGAGGCATACTTGCGCCCATTCCAATCCTGAGGTGCGGTCATGAAGGTGATCAGATTTCTGTTCCGGCTGATCCTGGTGCTGGCATTGCTGGTCGTGATCGCCTTCGCCGGCATGAGTGGCTGGTCGCGCCTGTCGCCGCCGGACACGGGGCTGGTAGCCGGCGCGCTGCGGCCCTGTCCCGATAGCCCGAACTGCGTCTCCAGCCAGGCCTCGCAAGCCGACAAGCAGGTCGTGCCGCTGCCCTACCGCGGTGACAGGGCCGCCACCGAGGCCGCCTTGCGCGGTGCACTGATGCGGCTGGAACTGGAGAATCAGGTGCAGGAAGGGGACTACTGGCGGTCGACGGCGGTCAGTTTGCTGTTCCGTTTCATCGATGACGTGGAGTTCCTGTTCGACGACCAGGCGCAGGTCGTCCACGTCCGTTCCGCATCGCGCTCGGGCTATTCGGACCGCGGTGTCAATCAGGCGCGGGTGGAGGAACTGCGGGCAGCGATGGCGCGGTGATTTGATGCCTATGCGCGCCAAACTTGATTTCGGGGTCGCCCGCTGTGTCGGGCGGAAGGATTTCGACGGGGCGGTGAGGCTGCTGGAGGATGCATTGGCTGAATCGTCGAATGCGGACGATATGGCGATGTTGGCGACGTGTCATCGCTGGGCAGGTCGCCCGGCAGTGGCTATTGAAGTCGCCGAGCAGGTGCTGGTACTCGATGTCAGCAATTTTGACGCGATCCAGCTTCTGTCCGAATTGCATGCCGAGCGCAAGGACTATGCAGCGGCGGCCAGTTACGCCCGCCTGGGCCTGGAGAACTATCCCGAACCGGCGCCACCGGCACCGAAGGACTTTCACTGGGTCCTGCAGGTAATGGTGGCCCTGGTACCGCGAATGCGGCGAATCGAGGAGTCGACTCGGCGGACGCTGGAAGATCCCGGCGCGGGTAATCGCAAGTGGCATCGATGGGCGACGGGCTATCTGGCCTGGTATGACCAGAACTTCGGCGAGCATGGCGCTCCGACCCTGAATTGAAGCTGGAACCTTCGGTGCCTTGAGACCTGTGAGCCGAACGCGCCACGTTCATGAGCCATCCGTGTCACTAGCCAAGCGCGCTTCCCCGCGACCACCGATCAACTCGAAATCTTCCGGCCGAAAGCGCCGCGTCTGCCACCAGTAACGCAGGGTCGAGGCGGGCCAGTTGGTGGTGATCCGGCCGGCGTCGTCCTGGTACCAGCTGCGGCAGCCGCCGGCCCAGATAGACTTGGCCAAAGCCTGCTCCAGCCAGCGCTGGTAGCGGTGCTGGCGCGCTTCTCGCAAGTCCAGCGCGTGCCCGGGCTGGTCGCGCAGCAGGCGCCAGGCCTGCCCCAGGTATCTGGTCTGACACTCGAGCATGTAGACCAGCGAGTTGTGGCCAAGGTTGGTGTTCGGGCCGTACAGCATGGTCAGATTAGGGAAGCCGGCGACGGTCATGCCGAGCAGCGCAGACGGGCCGGCCTGCCAGCTTTCCCTCAGGCTGCAGCCCTTGCTGCCGCGGATGTCGATGCCGTCGAGGAAGCGGCTGGCGCGAAAGCCGGTACCAAGGATCAGGCTGTCGACCCGGTGCAACTGGCCAGTCGTATTGACGACACCGTCGCTGGACACATGCGCGATAGGCTGGTCGACCACGGTCACTTTCGGGTCGGTCAGCGCGCGATACCAGTCGTTGGAGAGCAGTATTCGCTTGCAGCCCAGCGGGTCGGTCGGGATCAGCTTGCGGCGCAGTTCCGGATCGCTGACCTCGCGATTGAGTCGGCGCAGGAAGGCCCAACGGTAGCCCTGCAAGAGCAGGCGGCTATGCAGCAGGACCAGACCGCGGGCCTCGTGATGACTGTACTGGAGCATTCGGCCCAGTCGCTGCAGCCAGGGCCAGCGCCGGAAGTGTGCTTGCTCGGACGGCCGATAGGCACGGTCGGGTTTGGGCAGCACGTACGGCGGTGAGCGCTGGAACAGCGTGATCGAGGCGACCCTGGCCAGGATCGCGGGCAGGAACTGAATCGCGCTGGCGCCGCTGCCAACGACCGCGACATGCTGGCCGTCCAGACCGTCGTCCGCTGGCCAATGGGCGGAGTGGAAACTGGTTCCAGAGAAGTTGTCCAGGCCCACGATCGCAGGAAACAGCGCTTCGCTGAGCTGGCCACAGGCTGGGATCAGCACGCGCGCTCGCCATTGCCGGCCATCGGCGGCACGGACCTGCCAGAGCAAGGCACTGTCGTCCCAGTGAGCCGACACCACCCGCGTGCCGAGTTGCAGCTGGGCCGGTTGCAGCCAGCGCGCCGCCAAGTCTTGCAGATAGCTTTCGATTTCAGCCTGACCGCCATACTTGCGGGTCCAGTGGCTGCTGGGCGCGAAGCTGAAGGAGTACAGGTGCGACGGCACATCGCAGGCCGCGCCGGGATAGCGGTTGGCCTGCCAGACGCCGCCGACGCTGTTCGCCCGCTCGACCAGCAGGAAGTCGGAAATGCCGAGCTGGCGCAGCTTCGCCACCGCGGCCAGCCCGCCGAAGCCGGCGCCGATGATCAGTGCGAACAGCGGCGGCGTCGTTTTGGACAAGTGATTCAGCGCGTCCGCACGCGCCAACTAGGCAGACCGGCCGAATCCAGCAACTCATGCTCGACCAGCCAGGCGCGGGCATTCTCGGCATCGTTCTCGAACCAGGCCCGGGCCGAGCCCAGCCGGAAGCTGTAGCCCCAGGCGTCCATGTCCGCCATCGCCCGTTCCAGTCCGAAGCAGGGCAGGGATTTGGCCAGCAGCAGTTGCAGGTAACAGGTGGCATCCTCTTCGGCGAGCGAATCGGAGGCATCGGTATGCACTGTCGGGCGCCGCGCCGGCTCCATCACGATCCAGTGGCAGGCCTCGTGCAGGATCGAATGCAGCGGGGTGTCCGGTCGGGCGTAAAGCACCTCGCCGATCAGGCCGGCCTCATCCTCGCCCCAATAGCTGCCTGGAATTTTGTCGCCCGTAGCGACCCGCTCCAAGCGCAGACCAAAGCGGGCGAGCAAACGGGCGACGGGATCGACGTCGACTTCGGTCAGCCGCAATACCGAAGGTGGCGCAAGCAGCGGCTCGGCCGTCACTTCACCGGCTGGTCCGGCAGCACCACCGACAGCTCGAGCAGGTCCTGCTCGCCGTCTTTCTGCAGGTTCACCTGCACGGCGTCCGGATCGACGTTGACGTACTTGCGGATCACTTCCAGCAACTCGCTCTTGAGCAGCGGCAGATAGTCTGGCGTGCCGCGCTCGCCACGCTGCTGCGAGACGATGATCAGCAGCCGCTCCTTGGCCGTCTGGGCGGTGTTGCGATGGCGTGCCTTGAAGAGGTCGAACAAGCCCATGGTCAGCCTCCAAAGAGCCGACTGAGCAGCCCCTTCCTGCGCGGGTCGACGAAGCGCATTGGTCGCTCTTCGCCGCACAGGCGGGCCACCGCATCATCGTAGGCCTGACCGGCTTCGCTGTTCTCGTCCATGATCACCGGCACGCCGGCATTGGACGCGGCCAGCACGGATTGCGACTCGGGAATCACGCCGACGACCTTGATGCCGAGGATCTCCTCCACATCGGCCACGCTCATCATGTCGCCGTTGGCGACCCGTTCGGGCGAGTAGCGCGTCAACAGCAGGTGCTCCCGGACATTGCCCTCCTTGCCTTCGGCGCGCTGGGTCTTGCTCGACAGCAGGCCGAGTACGCGGTCGGAGTCGCGCACGCTGGAGACCTCCGGATTGACCACGACGACGGCCCGGTCGGCGTAGTACATCGCCAGATGCGCGCCGCGTTCGATGCCGGCCGGTGAGTCGCACAGGATGATGTCGAAGTCCTCGCGCAATTCGCGCAGCACCCGCTCGACGCCATCCTGGGTCAGGGCGTCCTTGTCGCGTGTCTGCGAGGCGGCCAGCACCGACAGGGTGTCGAAGCGCTTGTCACGGATCAGCGCCTGCTTGAGGCTGCAATCGCCATTGATGACGTTGACGAAGTCGTACACGACCCGCCGCTCGCAACCCATGATCAGATCCAGGTTGCGCAGGCCGATGTCGAAATCGACCACGGCGACTTTCTTGCCACGGCGGGCAAAGCCACAGGCCAGGGAGGCGCTGGACGTGGTCTTGCCGACGCCGCCCTTGCCCGATGTGACGACGATTACTTCACTCAAGGTCGAATCCTCGCGCGTTGGTTCATGGTCCCCGACCGGCGCCGTGCCGGCGGTCGATGTCACATAGTCTTTCACGATCCGCAGTCCTTCACGATCAACGGTCTTTCACCATCAGCGGTCTTTCACGATCACCGCAGGAGCGGCTTGATCTCCAGCCGCTCGCCCTCCATCAATACCTGCACCGCCCGTCCGCGGGAGCTCTCCGGGATCGATTCCAGCAGCCGATAGTGGCCGGCGATCGAAACCAGTTCCGGCTGGAAATCCAGACAGAAGATCCGTGCCTGCTCGTCGCCGCGCGCACCGGCCAGCGCCTTGCCGGCCAGCCGACCATAAACATGAATGCTGCCGTCGGCAATCACCTCGGCGCCGGGGCTGACGGTCGCATTGACCACCAGGTCGCGGCCGCGGGCATAGAGTTGCTGGCCGGAGCGGACCGGCTGATTGACGAACATCGGGCTGATGACTGGTGGCGCGGCCGGCTTGGCCTGGGCAGCACTGGCAACAGCGGCGTCAGGCGACGATTGCTGCGGCGTGGGCGGCGCTGGCGGG
>JBGTIE010000007.1:0-12203 GCA_041745855.1 Lysobacterales bacterium
CCAGCTCGCCAAAGCTCGCCCGCTGGCTGCCAGCGCTGACGATGCCCTGCTCCGCCTTGCACCTGTCCAGCGGAACGCCGAATTTCGCCGCAGCGGCCTGCAGCAACAGGCTGCGCGCGATCGCGCCAACCCGCCGGTAGCGATCGAACTCGGACCAGACCGAAGTCGACCCGCCGGTGGCCTGAATGCCAAAGGCGGTGTTCGCATACACCGGCGCGGCCGGTGCGTGCTCGACCCGGATCTTGCTCCAGTCGCACTCCAGTTCCTCGGCGATCAACATCGGCAAGGCGGTCCAGATGCCCTGCCCCATCTCCGAATGCGCCAGTAGCACGGTGACCGAGTCATCGGCACCGATGCGCAGGAAGGCATTCGCATCAACCTGCGGCGCTGCCGGAGAGTCGCCTTGCGGGCCGGACTCCGGATTCTCCGCGGCAATGGCGAAACGCCGGCCACTGCTGACGTTGAAGGCGATGACCAGACCGGCCGCTCCACCGGCAACGATGAAACGGCGGCGCGACAGCGAAGTTGACGTGCTCATGCCGAAGCCTCCGGTGCCGATGACAGCTCGGCCGCGGCCGCATGGATCGCGCCGCGGATGCGCTGATAAGTGCCACAGCGACAGATATTGCCGCGCATCGCCCCATCGATCTCGGCGTCGGTCGGCGCGGCATTTTCTTCCAGCAGCGCGACCGCAGACATGATCTGGCCGGACTGGCAGTAACCGCACTGGACCACATCCAGATCCATCCAGGCCTTGCGCACCGCCGTCGCGGTGGGCCCCGAGACCCCTTCGATGGTGGTGATCAGGGCCCCTTCGGCTGCTATCGCCGGAATCGAGCAGGAGCGCGTCGGGGCACCGTTCAGATGGATGGTGCAGGCCCCGCACTGGGCAATCCCGCAGCCAAACTTGGTCCCGGTCATGCCGAGCAGATCCCGCAACACCCACAACAGCGGCATGTCGGGCGTCGCCTCGACCTCATGCTCGACCCCGTTGACATTCAGCTTCATCGCGCCCTCCCCCAAACCGTGACTGCCGAGGATGAAGATTACACCCGGCGCGGGTTGCGGTCTTGTGGCAGAAGGTGGCTAGCCAGCCGCGTGGGCACGAGACGAACGTCGAAATCGGGGTCGGGGTCGGGGTCGGAATCGGTATCGGAATCGATTCGCTTCGGCGTAACCGGTCCTCCTCCTCGAACCATGGCTCCGCCGTCCCACCGGATCGGCCCGATCCGGTAAAGTACGGCGCTACTCTCACCCGACGTACGCGATGGCTGCCCGGTGCACCGCTAGTCGTTCGTGGCCGGAACTCCTATCGTTGCCCTCGATTCCGATTCCGATTCCGATTCCGACCCCGACTCAAACACCTGACTCCCGCGACACCTCCACAATCGCCGAACCACTTGCCGCCAGCGACCCCACCCGCTACACTTCCCTGCTTTACTACGGAGTCCTGAGCCATGAAGGTGCTGTCCTCGCTCAAGTCCGCCAAGTCCCGGCATCGCGACTGTCGCGTGGTCCGCCGTCGTGGCAAGGTGTTCGTGATCTGCAAGAGCAACCCGCGTTTCAAGGCGCGTCAGCGTTGATCAAGCGGGCAAAGCTCACACAGAAAAGGGCCGAGTGATCGGCCCTTCTTCGTTGCTGTCTCGGAAGTATTGCGACGATTCAAGCACTGAGGCAGCTTGCCCGAGTACAACTCGGGGTTCCTCTCCGAGTACAACTCGGGATTCCTTTCCGAGTACAACTCGGGGTTCCTTTCCGGCCCGCTTCCGAAACTGAAGCTGCCCGGTGTCCGAGCCGCAACTCAGCCGCGCGGTCGGTACAGCCCGCTGGTCGGCATGCCTTCCCAGCCCGGGAAGATGGTGGAGAAGTCGCTCACTCCGGCGCGCATTGCGAGCATTTCGGCCAGTACCGAGCGGTAGTCGATCGTCACCCGCAGGTCGCCGCTTTCCAGATCGGCCTCGTTCAACCCGGGCCAGTCGGTATGGACCTGACCGCCCAGGACGCCACCGCCAAGGGCGAAGATCACTCCGCCGCGGCCGTGGTCGGTGCCTCTGGAGGCGTTCTCGACCAGTCGGCGGCCGAACTCGGTCATCACCACGACACTGACGTTCGCCATCCCCGAACCCATATCGGTGTGGAAGGCCAGCAGCCCGCGCGCCAGTTCATCGAGCAACGGCGGCAGCGCCTGAGCCTGATTGTTGTGATGGTCCCAGCCGCCGATGTCAACCGTGGCCACCTTGACCCCGATGCCGGACTTGATCAGCGCCGCCAGATCGCGCAGCCGCTGGCCGAAACCGCCCGCGGGGTACTCCGCATCGTTGGCGATGCCCAGACTGGCGGCCGGACTGCTCTTGAGTTCATCGACCGCGGCAAAAGCCCGCTGACCGGTACTGTCGACGAAGCTGCCGCCATCGAAGCTGGCCTGCAGCAGCGCCTCCAGCGTGCTGGCGCGGCGCGATTGGGAGACGATGCCGAAGCCGTCGATGCTGGACATACCGACCACCGGCGCCGGACCGCTGAGGGAACGCGACACGGCGGTCCCCATGCCCACCGCCTGGAACGTGCCCCCTTCCCCGAGGGTAGCCAGATAGCGGTTCAGCCAGCCATCGAAGACGCCGCCCTGGCTGAGCCAGGCCCGCTCCATGAAGTCCTGGGCATCGAAGTGGGAGCGACTGGGGGTGGTCAGACCGGTCGCGTGGACCAGCGCCAGATCGCCGCTGGCGTACAGCGCCTGCAGTGGCGCCAGCGCCGGATGCAGACCGAACTGACCGTCCAGATCGATTGCGCTGCCTGCGCCACCCGGCGCCGGGATCGCCAGCGTCGGCCGGCGGGTGTAGTAGTTTGGCTCGTTGTAGGGCACGACCGCATTGAGACCGTCCATCGCCCCGCGCTGGAAGATCACCAGCAAGGTGTCCCGGCTTGTGTCGCCTTCGGCGGCCCAGCCCAGCCGGCTGCCAAGCAGAGGCAGCGCGCCGGCGCCAACGCCGAGCAAGCGGCAAAAGCCACGGCGGTCGATACCCTGGTCGGTCTGGTGACGCATCATAATTTGCATGACCGTTCCTCGCTCAGCGGAAATGGAAATACGGGCTGGCCAGCAGCACGCCGGCCAGTTCCTGCACCCGTAGCTGCAGGGTGCGCGTGTCCAGTGGCAGGTCTGGCGGCGCACCGCCCGCAGCCAGTTCGATCAGCGCCTGCCGGTCGTCGGCCATCAATGGCCGCTTGACGATCAGCGCAGTCAGCCGGTCCACCAGTGCGGCTGGCTGGCGCGCATCGCCGGCCAGCGCCAGGGTGTCGATCTTGATGCCGGCACCAAGTTGGCCTTCGACCAGCGCAAAAGCGTAGTTCCAGCGGCTGAGCCAGGCGGTGGTGTTGATCCAGTAGTTCTGCACGTCCGGGTAGCCATTGGGCGCCGGCCACATGAAAGGCAACTGGCCGAGTCGCTGCAGGTAGGCATTGACCTGGCGGTAGGGGTTGCTGCCTCGAACTTCGATACCCAGCGTGCGCAGTGCGCCCACGATGTACTCTGCCGGTCGCTTGACCTTGCGGTCGGCGCTGGCCTTGAACTCGGCGGAGAGGAAGATCGTACGCAGCATCGCGCGGGTCTCGCCGCCGCTGGCGAGGAAACTCTGGGCGACCGCCGCCACCAGACCGGCCGGCGGAGCGTCATCGACGAAGCGGCGCACCAGTTTGGTCGCGATGAACTGCGCCGTGGAAGGGTGCATGGCAAGCAGGTCCAGCACTTGCTGCCCGTCCTCGATGCCCTGTCCGGCCGGCAAGTCGATGCCGAGCACGCGCTTGGCAGCGAAATCGTGATTGATGCCGGCAAACATGAAGTCGTAGTCACCGCGGAGATTGATGGTCCAGCCGGTGAAGGCGCGCGCCACTTCCTTGACGTCCTCTTCGGTGTAGCCGCCGTTGACCCCGAGCGTATGCAGCTCCAGCAGTTCGCGCGAGTAATTCTCGTTCGGCCCGCGGGCGACGTTGGCGTAGTTGTCCAGATAGAACAACATCGCCGGGCTGCGCGCACTGCCGTTGAGCAGATCGGCGAAGCGGCCCAGCGCATGCTCGCGGATCATCCGATCGTCCGTGGTCTTGAATTGGCGGATCGGTCCGCTGATGTGTTCGACCGAGAAGTGGTTGCTCCAGAATTCCACCATCGTCTCGAACAGCTGCCTGCCGCTGTAGATCTGGCGCGCCAGCGTGGCGGTGCGCAACTCGAGCAGACTCTGGAAGGCGTTCTGGTTTGCCTGCGCATGCTGGATCAGTTGCGCATTGCTCATCGACAGTGTCTGCAGCCTTCCCAGCGCGTTCTCCAACGCGCTGACATCGATCTGCTCGGGGCTGAGCTGCAGTTCGAGCCAGGCTTCGAAACCCATCTGCTGTGCCAGCGCAAGTTCCTGTGGCCGAATTCCGAAGCCGGTACGATTGAGCAACAACACCAGCTCATCGGGAGGCGGCAGCGCCGCACCCGCCTTGGCCATCATTCCGGTCTGGCCGACCATCCGCTCGAGCAATGCGCGCCTTGCAGTGTTCATGTTGTCTCCCCGCCCGCTGGCCTGACGACTACCAACGCAGCATGCACCCGTTGGTTGACGCACGCCAGCGCGCGCTATGCTGTGAAGCGTGTGCACCGGCGCAAGATCTCCGGCTTCGATCCGGTCGTCTGTGCCGCCCGTGGATCTAGGCTAGAAACCGTCCGTGATTGAGGAAATTCTATGCGTCAATTGCTTCCCAGCCTGCTCATCCTGCTCGCCACCCTGGGCGCCGCACCGGCCTTCAGCCAGATCGAATTCGTGGTGGATGAGCCGGTGCCACGGCTGAGCCTGTCCGATGGTCGCGACCTGGTCGGGGTGGCGGCTGGACGACCGGTCGTGGTGCTGTTCTGGGCCAGCTGGTGTCCCTATTGCAAGGCGCTGATGCCGCATCTGCAGAGCATTCTCGACGAATACTCGCCGGGACGGCTGGAAGTGCTGGCGATCAGTTTCCGGGAAGATGAGCCGGACGATGCGCAGAAGATGCTAGATGCGCAGGGATATGACTTCGTCACCGAGCTCGAAGGCGACGAACTCGCCGACAGCTGGGGTGCGGTCGCCACCCCGCGGCTGTACCTGGTCGGCCCCGACGGCCGCCTGCTGTACGACATGCAGGCCAACCAGAGCGAACCGGACCGGCGTTATCTGACCGCCCCGTCCAGCCACGCCGGCAAGGCGGCACGAATCGCGCCGCACTGGGCGGCGCAGTTGCGCATTGCGATCGATCACACTCTGGCTCAGGCCCAGTCCGAAGTGGCCCAGCCTGAGGGGGACGGGTCCCAAGCCGGCGAGTCAAAGGATGCTTCTTCCGGGATCGCCGCGAAAGAATCGTCCGGGTCCGGCACCGATCGGGAGCAGCGATGAGCTTCGCCACGGCCGACCTGAGCGACGCCCATCCCGACGCACGTTGCCTGGAGCCGGTATTCCGTAGTTACGGTGGCAAGGTCCGCTGTCACGGCCGGGCTCGCACGCTGAAGGTTTATGAGGACAACGCGCTGGTGCGACAGGTGCTGGAGGAGCCGGGCGACGGTCAGGTGCTGATCGTCGATGGCGGCGGTTCGGCGCGTTGCGCGCTGGTCGGAGGCAATCTGGCCGAGATCGCCGTGCGCAACCGTTGGGCGGGGCTGCTGGTCCACGGCTACGTCCGCGATCTGGCCGAATTGTCGCAAGCTGCCATCGCAATCCATGCACTCGGCAGCCATCCGCGCAAGAGCCAGAAAGGACTCCACGGAGGCGCCTTCGATCTGGCGCTGCATCTGGCCGGCGCGACGATCGTTCCAGGCGATTGGGTCTACACCGATGAGGATGGCGTGCTGGTGGCGAGTTCACCGATTCATCTGGCTCGCTGAGCCTCAGGGCTGAGGGCTGAGCATCAGGGCTGAGGGCTGAGCATTAGGGCTGAGGGCTGAGCATTAGGGCTGAGGGCTGAGGGCTGAGGGGTCAGGGAAAAGCGTGCAGTTCGAGGTCGCCGGGCGAACTTGACCCGCTTGCTACAGCGCGGCGACCGCGTCTGGAAGCTTGCGTCGCCATTGGGGCTGGTCGATGTGGCTGAATTCCACGCGCGGGGTGCCGTGCCAGGCGGCGATTGCCTGCAGCGCTCTCGCCACCTGGCTGAGCTGCTGCGGGCGTGGGGCGGCGTCGCGCTGGAGATAGAACTGGCGGATCTCGAACACGCCCTCGCGTCGATGCGCCTTGGCGTCGAGCCGGCCGATCAGCTCGCCTCCCTGCAACAGCGGCAGCACGAAGTAACCGTGACGACGCTTGGCCGCCGGCAGGTAGCACTCGAGCCGGTAGTCGAAATCGAACAACTCGACCGCCCGCTTGCGGTCCCAGACGACCGGATCGAAGGGGGACAGCGGCACGCAGTGATTGCTGCGCAAGGTTCCCTGCCCGGCTCGATCCAGCAACTCACGATGGACCGCATGAACGAAGAACGGTCCGTCCAGCCCGGCGATGCGTGTTTCGATCAGGGACTCGGGCGGCAGAGTTTCGCGCAGCTCAGCCACGCTGACCTTCGCATCCAGCCGGAAGTAGTCAGCCAGCCATTCGACTCGGGCGATACCGAGCGCGATCAGGGCGCGTTCGATGAAGGCGCGGCGCACCTGGTCGGCGGGTGGCGGCTGCTGCCAGGCGGCCCGCAAGTCGGCTGAGCGCAGTACCCGCTCGGGCAGGTCATAGACCCGCTGGAAGCGTTCGCGTCGCGCCACCATCAGCTGGCCGAGCAGGAAACAGGCCTCCAGCCAGCGCTTCTCCGGCTTCCATCCCCACCAGCCCGGCTGGGTCGGCGCAGCGGCGAGGAAGTCGGCCGACCGCAACGCGCCTTCGAGCCGGATTCGTTCCAGCAGCGCCGCCATCTCCACGGCGGACTTCGCCTGGCAGCGATACGCCATCTGGCTTGCCCAATGGCCGCTGCGCTCGATCACGTGTCGGCGGTGCAGCGGCAGAGCCTCGGCTGGGACGAAACACGCCTCATGCGCCCAGGTTTCGCCGATCTCACCACACGCGAGACTGTCTTCCAGCCATGCTTGCGGGTAGTCGCCCAGACGGCTGTACAGCACCAGATAGGGGCTGCGCGCCACGACGTGAATGGTGTCGATCTGCAGCAACTGCAACCGTCCGACCATCGCCGCCACATCCGGCCGCCGTGCTCGCCGGGTCGGCGTCCGCAACAAGCCCTGCGCGGCAAGATGCAGACGACGCGCCTGGGCAAGGCTCAAGGGCATGCGGGGGGGCTCGAAGGGTTTGGAGTCGCTGAGCATATCGAATTGTGGCCGACTCCTTGTAGAAGCGAGACGAACTGGAGGTTGAGAAGGTAAGCGGGGTTTCAGGGCCCAGGGCCCAGGGCACAGGGCCCAGAAGGGAAAGAGCCGCTTCGGGACTGCCAGCATTTGCTCTGGACTGGGCCCTGGGCCCTGAGCCCTGGGCCCTCGGATTCATGCGGATCCATCACAGCACGACGCTTAGCTCGCACCCACTCCCAACTCCTTCACCCCACCATCTCCATCGGCGCCGATGATGGCCTTCCCGGTTTGCGCCGAGCTTGCAGCAGCGTTTCGTAGCGGGCCAGTTCATGCTGCCAACTGGCGTTCCCGATCCAGTTCAGCCCGCGCCCCAATTGCGACTCCAGCACCACGCCTCCGCGCGGCTGGGCAAACTGCAACTTGCGCGTCTGCAATTGCTCGGCGAGCTCTATCAAGGCGTGGCGCAAGGCCGTCGGCAGCATTGGGCCGTCGGCATAGCTGCCTACCAGCCAGCCCAGGCCACCCCAGCAATAGGGCAACGGATCGAGTCGGTTCAGACAACGACCCAGCGCCGCGTCATAGTAATTGTCCAAGCCGTCGGCGAAGGCCCAGTCACCAGCGGCTGGCGCGCCGAAGCTGATGACGCGATGACGCAGCCGTGCGGGCCGGTCCATCTGCGCCTCCAGCCACGGTGCAAGCACGGCAGCGAGCGCACCTGCACGGCCATGACCGACCACGGTCAGTGAGTCGATTGCGCTCAGCGATAGCATCGCCTCCAGCAGCCGTAGCCGGGCATCCCTGAGATCGTCGATCTGGCGGATGATCGACAGATAGTTGCGTCCGACCCTGGCCCGCGGGTCCAGCCGTCCATACGGCCAGGGCACCATCGGCGCCTGCGGACTCTCGATCCGCAGCCAGGCCAGCCAGTCCTCCAGCCGCCTCGGCGAACCCTTGCGATCGTGCAGCAGCAGCCAGGCCTGACCGCGCTCGCCCAGACCGGCGCTCTCAACCAGGGCCAGCCGCCACTCCGGCAACTCGGCCGCCCAGCGCAACGACCAGCGTCGGCCATCGCGAGGCGGCAGCAGATCGAAGCGGTCGCGATGATCCGCGCTGGTGTAACGCAGCAAGGCCAGACCCAGCAACAGCTGGTCGTCGCCCTGGCGGATCAGCAATTGATCCACGTCATCGCCGGTAGTCTTGTTCAGTTCCACGATCGCTCCAGTCGGCTTCATTCGTGGAACTGTCACCAGAGCGCCGAATCTCTCACCTTGGCAATGAATTTGTTTGCCTTGGTCAGGCTCGCCCCGCGGCGAATCGTCCACGCAAGGGGGGCGAGGGGCCGAGCGAAGCGACAGTCTGGCGGGCGTGTGTGATCGTGTCGTTGCAAAAGGGTCGTGAGGCGTGCGATACAAACTGACGTTTCAACGGGTCTGGCGGTTGAAGGGCCCAGGGCTCAGGGCCCAGCAAGGGCAAGAACCGACTCAAGGCCTGCCAAACTGAGCGGCAACCTCCACACTCGCCTCAAGTTCGCTCTGCACTGGGCCCTGGGCCCTGGGCCCTGGGCCCTGGGCCCTGGGCCCTGAGCCCTAAGCCCTTCCGGACGCCGTTTCGCCTCAGGCGCGTCGGCCCAGCGCGACGTTCCATTGCGCGACGCGATCGGCCTTGGCTGCCACGGCGGCGTCGGCATCGCCTTCGATACGCACGCGACTGATCCTTTCACCCTGCCGGATCGCATTGACGACGGCCTGGTCTTCGGCGCCCAGCACCTTGCCGAACACCGTATGCTTGCCGTCCAGCCATGGACAGGCGACGTGGGTGATGAAGAACTGACTGCCGTTGGTGCCAGGACCGGCATTTGCCATCGACAGCACGCCTGGGGCGTCGTGGCGCAGGTCAGCTCGGCACTCATCTTCGAAGCGATAGCTTGGACCGCCGCGACCGGTGCCCTCGGGGCATCCGCCCTGGATCATGAAATCGGCCATGACGCGATGAAAGGTCAGCCCGTCATAGAAGCCGCGCCGGGCCAGGTTGACGAAGTTCGCGACCGTCAGTGGCGTCTTGTCGGGATACAGTTCAACCCGAATCGGGCCACGCGCGGTTTCAAAAGTTGCAATCAGCATCGGCTAGTCTTTGCGGGGGTTGCGGGACCGTCACTGTAGCGCGAACGCGGCCACCATGGACATCTGGCGCGGGGCGAGGTCATGTGAAAGCGCCCGAAAGACTCGCTTACCATGTGCCAGAACTTGCGCTCACCTGACTATTTCGTGAACATCGTCACCAACCGCGTCGCCAACGACGCTCAGCCACGAGGATCCGCCTCATGTTCCGTGCCGCCTCCGCCGCCCTGCTCGCCGTCCTGACCGCCTTCAGCCTGATCGCCTGCCAGAAAGAGGACCAGGACGCCCAGACCGACACCACGGCATCCATGACTACGCCCGCCAATGAAGACAATGATGCATGGAAGTCCTATCTGTCCAATGTGGTCAAGTCCTACGTCCCGGCCGGCCAGAGTGCCCGCCTGTACGTAACCTTCGCCTCCTTCGGGCAGGATGAGGAAAGAACCGAGCGAATGATCGACAACACCGCCACCTTCCTCTCCACCGGCATCGCCAAGGGCACCTTCCTCGCCTTCGGCGGCAACTCCTCGCTGGCGGCCGATGTGGTGATGTCGGGCTTTGCCGACGTCCAGGAAGGCAAGCTGACCGACGTGACGGTGCTTTTCGTCGGCACCCCGGAGGACGGTGAGCGCGCCAAGGCGGCCATCGAGCCGTGGGGCGCGAACTACGTGTTTCATTCGACGCGCTAAGCGGGTGCCGATTCCCGAGTCGTCGCGCCGGGGCGCGACGGCTTGGGGGGCGTAGGTTCCCTCGGGGTCGGGGTCGGAATCGGAATCGGAATCGACCGGTCACCCGGCGGACCGCCGTCCTCCTCGCGAACCCTGTAGCCACCCCGCCCCGGCTTCGCTACGAACCGGTCGAGTAGTCGGTACGTCCAGCCGACCAACTCGATGACTGTCCGCTGCACGTCCAGTCGTTCGTGGCCAAAGCCCATGTCGTTGCCGTTTTTCGATTCCGATTCCGATTCCGACCCCGACCCCGACTACGCCGCACTGCCGCAACCCGGATCCACCGCTATACTGGTGCGCTTGTTCATCGGTCGCGCGCTGCGCGCTGCCTGAACCCGTCACCAGGTTGCTGAATGGCCCTGTACATCACCGATCAATGCGTCAACTGTGACGTCTGTGAACCGGTCTGTCCGAACCGGGCGATACGCTTCGGCCAGCGCATCTACGAGATCGAGGCGATCCGCTGCACCGAGTGTGTGGGCCATTTCGATGAACCGCAGTGCGTCGAGGTCTGTCCGGTCGAGTGCATATTCGTCGACCCCACCCAGCCGGAAAGCCGCGCGGAACTCGCCGCCAAGGCCGAACGCTTGCTAGCCGAGGAACCCGCCTGATGCTGTCTTGCCTGATGCTGCCCTGCCCGATACGGCGCCCTTTGATCCTGCTCGCTGCGCTGTTGCTGTCATCGGCGACCGTCGCGGAGACCGCGCCGACGCCGCCGCAGGCTGGCATCGCCAGCGCCAACGCACTGGCGACCGACGCCGGTCACCAGATCCTTGCAGCCGGCGGCAACGCCTTCGACGCCACCGTCGCGGTCGCCGCGGTGCTCGGCGTGGTGGAGCCGGAGAGCTCGGGCTTCGGCGGCGGTGGCTTCTTTCTGCTCCATATCGCGAAGGAAAACCGGCAACTGATGATCGATGCGCGCGAAACGGCGCCTGTCGAGGCCAGTCGCGACATGTATCTGGATGACGACGGCAAGCCGGTGCGCGAGGCCTCGATCAACGGCCCGCTTTCGGCCGCCATTCCGGGCCAGCCGGCCGGGCTGGTCCATCTGGCGCAGAATTACGGCCGCCTGCCACTGGCGCAATCTTTGGCGCCGGCGATCAAGCTGGCGCGCGAGGGTTTCCCCTTCGGTCGCAAGAATCACACGATGATGGGCTGGCGGGTGAAGACCATCGCCGACTCGCCGGCCGCCGCGGCGGTATTCCTGCGCGAAGGCAAGTCGCCCGAGATCGGCGATCTGATCATCCAGCCGGATCTGGCCCGCACGCTCGAGCGCCTCGCCGAGCAGGGCCACGCCGGTTTCTATGCGGGCGAAACGGCGGCCGCGCTGGTCGAAGGCACCCGCGCCGCGGGTGGCATCTGGCAGCTTCAGGATCTGGCCAACTACAAGATCGTCGAACGCGCCCCGTTGCGCACCCGCTACGGCGCCTATGAGGTCGTTACCGCCAGTCCGCCGTCCTCTGGTGGCGTCGCGCTGGCAACCATCTTCAACATCCTCGATGGCTATCCGCGTGAGCAGCGGCAGGGCCTCAGCGGCACCCATCTGCTGATCGAGGCGATGCGGCGTGCCTACCGCGACCGCGCCCTGTACCTGGGCGATCCCGACTTCGTCGAGGTGCCGACCGACATGCTGCTGCACCCGTACTACGCCGCCGGACTACGCGCCTCTATCCGGCTCGACCAGGCCACCCCCAGCGCCATCCTGCCCGGAATCGACAGCGAACCGGGTGGCGAGGACACGACCCATTTCTCGATCATCGACACCGAAGGCAATCTGGTCGCCGCCACCCTCAGCGTCAACCTGCCCTACGGCAGCGCCTTCATGCCGCCGGGCACCGGGGTGCTGCTGAACAATGAGATGGACGACTTCTCGCTCAAGGCCGGTGTGCCGAACGCCTACGGGCTGGTCGGTGAGGACGCCAATGCAATCGCGCCGGGCAAGCGGCCGTTGTCATCGATGACGCCGACCTTCCTGCTTGGACCGGAGCGCAGCATCGTCATCGGCACGCCCGGCGGCAGCCGCATCATCACCATAGTGCTGCAGGGCGCACTGACGCTGGTCGACGGCGGCAGCGCCGCCGACGC
>JBGTIE010000008.1:0-1860 GCA_041745855.1 Lysobacterales bacterium
GAAGTTGCGTCCAGTCAGTTTGTCGTCGCCGCACAGGAACGACCGGCGGACACAGCGCGAGACGCAGTGGTAGTAGCCGTTGGAGCCGGGCGGGACGATGGCGGAGCGGGCGGTGGTCATGCGCACAGCTTGGGGCGGGTCGGCGTCGTTGTCTGTAAGCCGATTGCCTCAATGCGCGTCAGCCTTTGCCGGCAGGAGCTGTAAGAATCGGCTTACGGCGAGTGTGGGAAAGTTCGTGTGTCCTCGCTTCCTGCTCATGTGTCCTCGCTTCCTGCTCACTCATCGCCGAGAAGGCCAGCACACGCACTGAGTAGATCTGCGCCAACTCGTTCATCCGATCGACGATCCAGCCGCGCCGATGGTCGTTCTGGCCGGATTGCCTGCTGGCATTGACGATCAAGGCTGCTGGCGGTTCAGGTCTGCTGGATCGCGTGGCAGCCGTTGGCGATAGTGCATCACGGAGACGATCTCGATGCCCCGGTCGGTGACTTGGTAGATCAACCGGTAGGGCCGCTCCAACAATTCACGCAACGAACTGTCTGGAAATTCCGGCAGGCGTCTACCGCTCAATGGAGGTTCAGCCAGAACGCGGGACCTTAGCAGCAGTCTTGCGGCGACCTCACGAGCTGCTTTGGGCGAGTCCTTCGCGATGAAGGTGGTCAACTCGCGCAGGCGATCCACCGCTTCGGCGGACCAGTAGACCTTCATTGCGCAATGCCGAACTCGACCAGCAACTCTTCCAGTGCGATCAGGCGTCCCGCCGTGCCATCGGCCATTCCACGTTCGATCGAGGCTCGCAGTTCGATCTGGTAAAGCACGTCCTCCCAAGTCGCGCCCGCCGGTAAGCGATCGGCGATCTGGTGGACCTGTTCAGTCAGGGTCGTGGTGGTCATGTTCGTGTCTCCTTGAGAATGAAGTGTACTCCTGTGCCACAGCAAGGGCGGTATCAGCGGGTGCTACGGACCGCCGAGATCGCAGCACGACCCAGAGCTCGCGCGCCACTCCCGTTTCGCGTAGTCGATCATCAAATGCGCCGCACCAATGACGCGGTAGAAGTCGCTCTCGGTCGCCTTGACCTGGGTGGTCCAGCTGTGATCGGTCAGGCCAAGGCGATCAAGAATCCGTGGCCGCTCGGGAGCGATTTCCCGCGTTTGCCGGGATGCATCTGCCGACCGGTCCAGTCGACCAGGTTGAGGTATTGGGCGATGCTGATCGACAGCGAGCCGGTGCCGGGGACGCCAGCGACGGCTTCCAGTTGATCGCCGCCGCTGCCGAGGTTGAGCGCGGTGTCGCGGATGCGCTGCTCGAAGGAAGTAGGCCGTTGTAACCCGCACTGCGCCATCCGATTGGTGCCGCCAGGTTGATCGCGGGTTTCAGCGGCTGCGCACGGTCGCCTCGCTCATCCCGGAGCAAGAGCGCCGCTGAACCCGATCGGACGAGGCTGTGCGTCGTTTGTCCGGGCACCGCGCCGATCGGGTACAACGGCCTACAAGGGCCTCGCTGACCGACGCCAGCCGCTCGCGCATGTTGGCGATCTTGCCGTCCTGAGCCAGCCAAACCTTGATGCGCTCGGCCTGCTGCGCCTCGGTCATCTTCGCCTTGGGGACAGGCGGTTCCAGTGTTCGGCGACCCTGTTGGAGCGAAGAGCGGCAGCAAGCTGCCAACAGCGAAAGCGGTAGCAAGCTACCGCACTCCATATTTGCTCATCGCCGAGAACGCCAGCACCCGCACCGCGTAGATCTGCGCCAGCTCGTTCATCCGGTCGACGAGCCATTCGCGGCGGTGATCGAAGTTTCGTCCTGTCAGTTTGTCGTCGCCGCACAGGAACGACCGGCGGACACAGCGCGAGACGCAGTGGTA
>JBGTIE010000009.1:0-3553 GCA_041745855.1 Lysobacterales bacterium
CTTGCGCGACAGGATGACATCCCCGGTCGCTTCATCGCGGCGGATGTAGACCTCCGTGGTATCGAAACGGAACGCCGCCGGCAACCGGACCGCCTGACTGCGACCGTTGCTGAAAATCTTGGCAACGTTGCTCATGATGCAGACTCCAAATTGGTATATATCAAAGTATATTCCCGCAGGTAGATCCGATCAACGCCGATCACACGCTTGCTCTCTCCGCGCCTCTGCGTGAGTACGCTCTTGATCTTTCTGGGCCCTGTGCCCTGAGCCCTGGGCCCTAAGAGCAGCACCCCCGACACCACCACAAATCACCGTGCACCAATGGCGCGCCGGGCTCCTCCCGGATGCTGCGCTGCGGCATAATGCTCCTCCGCCTACCCATCAAGGAAGCCCGTGAGCAGAGCGTTCAACTTTAGTGCCGGCCCGGCAGCCTTGCCGGAATCTGTCCTGACCCAGGCGCGTAACGAGCTGCTGGAATGGCGTTCCTGTCGGGCTTCGGTGATGGAGATCAGTCATCGTGACCAGACTTTCGTCGACGTCGCGGCACAGGCGGAGCGTGATCTGCGCGAGTTGCTTGGCGTGCCTGACAGCTACAAGGTGTTGTTTCTGCAGGGTGGTGCGACGCAGCAGTTCGCGTTGATCCCAATGAACCTGTGCGCACCGGACGCGAGCGTGGATTTCGTCCTGACCGGCCACTGGGGCGAGAAGGCGCTGAAGGAAGCTGGTCGGGTGGTCAACGCCCGGGTCTGCGCCAGCGATGCCGAGCGCGGTTATGTCGGGGTGCCCGATCCGGCCGGCTGGGATCTGGATTCCAAGGCTGGCTTCGTCCATCTGACGCCGAACGAGACCATCCACGGCGTCGAAATGCACCGGATTCCGGATCTGCAGGCGCCCATCGTTGCCGACATGTCGAGCACGATCATGTCACGTCCGATCGATGTCAGCCGCTATGGCGTGATCTATGCCGGTGCGCAGAAAAACATCGGTCCGTCCGGGCTGACCGTGCTGATCGTCGACGAGGCGCTGCTGGGCGACAAGCCGCGCGTGCTGCCGGACATCTTCGATTACCGCAAGCACGCCGCCGCCGATTCGATGCTCAACACCCCGCCGACCTTCGCCTGGTATCTGGCCGGGCTGGTGTTCCAGTGGCTCAAGTCCGAAGGGGGATTGAGCGAAATTGGAGCACGCAATCAGCGCAAGGCGGCAATGCTGTATGACTACATCGACGGCTCCGGCTTCTACCGCAATCCGGTCGACCTGAATGCCCGTTCGTGGATGAATGTGCCTTTCACGCTGGCCGATGCGGCGCTGGACAAGCCCTTCCTGGCCGGCGCCGAGGAACGTGGTTTGCTGGGGCTGAAGGGCCACCGGGCGGTTGGCGGCATGCGCGCGAGCATCTACAACGCGATGCCGGAGGCGGGGGTGGTGGCGCTGGTGGACTATATGCGCGAGTTTGCTTCTTCGAAGGGCTGACGGAGGAGGGCCCAGGGCTCAGGGCACAGGGCCCAGTAGAGCTGCAACGAAGCACCGTAGGATGTCGGTGAGCTCCGCGAACCGCATCAAGGACAGGGCTGAGGGCTGAGGGCTGGGGGGTCAGAAGAGCTCAGCGCTCAGGGCTCAGGCGTCGTTGCCTTCGATTCCGATTCCGATTCCGACCCCGACTCCCGATTTACAAGGAGCTCCAAATGTTCAAGATCCGAACCTACAACGCCATTTCCCCGAACGGGCTGTCGCGGCTGCCGGAAGGGCTCTATCAGATCGACGATCAGGAAACCGATCCGCACGCGATCCTGGTGCGCTCGGCCGATCTGCATTCGCTCGAGGTCGGACCTTCCCTGCTCGCCGTAGCACGTGCCGGCGCCGGTACCAACAACGTTCCGATTCCGGCCCTGAGCGAGAAGGGCGTTGTCGTCTTCAACGCACCCGGCGCCAACGCCAACGCGGTGAAGGAGCTGGTCCAGGCCGGCATGCTGATGTCGATGCGCAACCTCGCCGAGGCGGCCAACTTCGTCAATACGCTTGATGCGGGCGATGCGGAGCTGGAGAAGCGGGTCGAGGGTGGCAAGAAGACCTATGTCGGCAGCGAGCTGATCGGTCGCACGCTCGGCGTGGTCGGTCTTGGCGCGATCGGCGTCAAGGTGGCCAATGCGGCCAAGGCGATGGGCATGCGCGTGCTGGGATTTGACCCGCACATGACCATCGAGGGCGCCTGGCAGCTGTCGAGTGAAGTGGACAAGGCCGGCAGCCTCAACGAGTTGTACGCAAAATCTGACTTCATCAGCTTCCACGTGCCATTGAACGCGGCGACCAAGGGCCTGTTCGCGCCGGCCTCGCTGGCGGTGGTCAAACCGGGCGTAGTGCTGCTCAACTTCGCCCGCGAAGGCGTGGTCGATGCCGAGGCGCTGCGCGAGGGTCTGGGTAATGGCAAGATCCAGCGCTATGTCACTGATTTCCCGAGCGCGGAACTGATCGGCCATCCGCGCGTGCTGGCCTTCCCGCACCTGGGTGCATCCACCTTCGAGGCCGAAGAGAACTGTGCGCTGATGGTGGTCGACCAGCTGCGCGAGTTCCTCGAGCATGGCAACGTGGTCAACGCGGTCAACTTTCCGAGCATGCGACTGGCTCGCGCCGGCCACCAGCGCATCTGCATCGCCAACAAGAACAAGCCGAACATGATTGGTCAGCTGTCGCACGTGATCGGCGAGAGCGAGGTCAACATCACTCAGATGCAGAACGCCTCGCGCGGCGACTATGCCTACAACATCGTCGACGTCGACGCTGCGGTCGGCGAGAGCCTGATTGCCGCGCTGCGGGCGATCGATGGCATCCTGTCTGTTCGCGTCATCTGAGCGCCCGTCTTTCGAGAACAGCCATGACCGACCCCATCGCCCAGGACCTGGGCAGTCTGCGCGCCCACATCGATGCCATCGACCGTCAGATCCAGTCGCTGATCACCGAGCGCGCCGGCTTTGCCCGTCAGGTCGGTCAGGCCAAGGGCCCGCTGGCCGCCGCGCTGGATTACTACCGACCCGAGCGCGAATCGCAGGTGTTGCGCAGCGTCATCGATCGCAACGAAGGTCCCTTGAGCAACGCCGAACTGGTGCGCGTGTTCCGCGAGATCATGTCGGCCTGTCTGGCCCAGCAGAGCCCGCTGCGGGTTGCCTTCCTCGGCCCTGAGGGCACCTTCAGCCAGAGCGCCGTGCTGCGCCATTTCGGCCACTCGGTGCGCGCGCTGCCGATGGCCAGTCTGGACGAGGTGTTCCAGGAAGTGCAGGCCGGCAATGCCGATTTCGGCGTCGTGCCGGTGGAAAACTCGTCCGAAGGTGCGGTCCATCACACGCTTGATCTGTTCCCGCTGACCGAACTGAACATCTGCGGCGAGGTGGAACTGGCGATCCATCACAACCTGATGTCGCACGCGGCCGATCTGGGCGCGATCGAGCGGGTCTATTCGCACGCCCAATCGCTGGCGCAGTGCCGAAGTTGGTTACGCGCGAATCTGCCGCAGGCCGAGCGGATCGCGGTCAGCAGCAACGCCGAAGCCGCCCGCCGC
>JBGTIE010000010.1:0-6549 GCA_041745855.1 Lysobacterales bacterium
CCCCGCCCCCGCCGCCGCCGCCACCGCCGCCGCCGCCGATGGACGAGACGATTGACCTGCGCGGAGTCAACTTCGACTTCGACAAGTGCAATCTGCGTCCGGACGCCGTGACGATCCTGAACGAAGCGGTGCGCGTGCTGACCAGCCGCAGCATCCGTGTTGAAGTCGCCGGCCACACCGACTGGGTGGGTTCCGAGGCATACAACCAGAAGCTGTCCGAGTGCCGCGCCCAGGTCGTCGCTGACTACCTGACCGGCAATGGCGTCTCCGGTGGTGCGATCACAGCAGTGGTCGGCTACGGTGAGTTGCGTCCGATCGATACCAACGAAACCAGCGAAGGTCGTGCGCGCAATCGCCGTACCGAGTTGGTGGTTCGAAACTGATCACGCCTTAGAAGCGTGAAAACTTGAAGAGCCCGGCGAAAGCCGGGCTCTTTTTTTTGAGGGCAGGGCTGAGGGCTGAGGGCTGAGGGGTCAGAAGAGCAGGGCCCAGGGCTCAGGGCAGGGCCCAGAAGAGCAGGGAAGGGCCCAGGGGCAAAGGGCCGAGTAGAGGCGCGGTTCGTGCGCGTAGGATGTCGGTGAGCTCCGCGAACCGCATCAACAGGGTGAGGGCTGAGGGGTCAGAAGAGCAGGGCCCAGGGCTCAGGGCACAAGGCCCAGAAGAGCAGGGCAGGGCCCAGGGCTCAGGGCAAAGGGCCCAGTAGAGGCGCGGCCGTGCGCGTAGGATGTTGGTGAGCTCCGCGAACAGCATCGACTGGGCTGTCGTTTGACGAGTCACGTGGGCTGCGAGACGCTCGCCCAGCCCTCAGCCCTCAGCCCTGCCGTCACCCAACCACCCACCGCTGAAAGGTCACCAACGCAACTCCCACCACCAGCAGGCACAGGCCGAACAGCGGCACCAGCAGGAGGAAGGGGATGGCCAGCAGCAGAGCGGCCAGACCCCAGGCGCCCCAATCGGGCAGTGCGCGTGGGGCAGGATCGGCGCCCAGCGGCAGGCCGAGGAGGTAGTCCAGGCTCAGTTTCCCCGGACCCTGGAAGACCAGCGGCAGTAGCATCACGGCGAACAGCAATGGCAGCTGGTAGTTGCCCTGGCCCTTGGCAACGACCACGTAGCCGGCAAACAATTCGCGCAACGAGTTCCACTCGGCCGGCCAGTGCACCGCAGCGGTGGCGACGAAGGTCAGCACCAGCAGGCCGAAGGCGATGAAGCGCGTACCCAGTCCAAATAGCAGCAGCAGACCGCCGATCAGCTCGAACCAGGTCGCCAGCGTCCAGTTCAGACCGGTCGGAAACACATCGAACGGAAAAGGGAACTGGTCCTTGACGCTGCTGAACCAGTTCTCGCCACGCAGCTTGGTCAGTCCGGCGAAGTAGAACTCCAGGCCGAGCACCAGCCGCAGCAGGAAGCCGGGCAGGTAGTTGCCGACCGCGTTCAGGCGCCCGCAAAGGTCTTCCCACAGATTCAGGGCGCGAGCGGTCAGGTTTGGATCCATGGTCAACTCCGGCTAGGTATGGATTGTTGCGAGCAGGTGCGCAAGGTGCCCGTTGACGAAGCTACGGTCAACCACGGCTGACTGGACCGGGGCGCGTCCTTGGCTATTGCACGCAAGAGCATTCAACACAAAGGACACAAAGGACACAAAGCAGAGCAGAGCATCAAGCGCGGGTTTACCACAAAGGACACATAGGACCTGCGCCCTGCTCTTCTGACCCCTCACCCCTCAGCCCTCAGCCCTGATAAAAAGCAGATCCACCACCGCATGCCCCAGCCGCTCGCCGCGCTGCTCGAAATGGGTCAACGGGCGCGCCTCGGGTCGTGTGCTGGGCATTCCGGAGCCGGCGAGGTTGCGTAGCCTGGGCTCAGCGCCGCAGATCTCCAGCATCCATTCGGCATACGGTGCCCAGTCGGTGGCCAGGTGAAGCAATCCGCCGGTCTGGAGCCGACTACAGAGCAGATCGATGAAGCCGGGCTGGATCAGGCGTCGCTTGTGATGGCGCTTCTTGTGCCAGGGGTCCGGAAACCAGATCCGGATCTCGTCCAGGCTGCGCTCGGGGATGCAGCGCTGCATTACCTCGACCGCGTCGTGGTTGAACACGCGCAGATTCTTCAGGCCATGGGTCTCGATGCCGAGCAACAACTGGCCGACACCGGGCGTATGCACCTCGATCCCGATGTAGTCGCGGCCCGGATCGGCAATGGCGCACTGGAGCAGGGCCTGACCATTGCCGAAGCCGATCTCCAGCACGTGTTTAGCCTCACGCCCGAACCATGCGGTTGGATCAGTCGCATCATCCGGCGCCAGTCCATGGCGAGGCCACAGCACGGCCATTGCGCGACCCTGCGCCTTGGTCAAGCGGCCCTGACGCAGCACGAAACTGCGGATCTTGCGCTGGCGCAAATCGCTGCTGCTGTCCTCCGCCGCTTGCGGTACTTCGCCCTGGCCGCTCATCGTCAGCCGATCAAGCCGTCCAGCGGAGAGCTGGCCGAGGCAAAGCGCTTGCGCGGGATACGACCGGCCAGGAACGCCTGCCGACCGGCTTCGACCGCCAGCTTCATCGCATGCGCCATCCGCACCGGCTCACGGGCGCCGGCAATCGCGGTGTTCATCAGCACGCCATCGCAGCCCAGCTCCATCGCCACCGCGGCGTCCGAGGCAGTGCCGACGCCGGCATCGACCAGCACCGGCACGGTTGCTTCCTCGACGATGGTCAGGATGTTGTAGGGATTGCGGATTCCCAGCCCCGAACCGATCGGCGCGGCCAGCGGCATCACCGCTACGCAGCCCATCTCACCCAGACGGCGGGCCAGGATCGGATCGTCATTGGTGTAGACCATTACTTCGAAGCCCTCACGAACGAGGATCTCGGTCGCCTCCAGCGTCGCGATGACATCCGGGAACAGCGTCTTCTGATCGGCCAGCACTTCGAGCTTGACCAGGTTGTGGCCGTCCAGCAGTTCACGTCCCAGCCGGGCGGTGCGCAGTGCCTCAGCGACCGTGTAGCAGCCGGCGGTGTTGGGCAGGATCGTGTAGCGATCCGGCGGCAGCACGTCGAGCAGGTTCGGTTCGCCCGGATTCTGGCCGATATTGGTGCGGCGAATCGCGACCGTGACGATCTGAGCGCCGGCCGCCTCGGTCGCCAGCCGCGTCTCCTCCAGATCCTTGAACTTGCCGGTGCCGGTGAGCAGGCGCGACTGGAAACGTCGGCTGCCGATGATCAACTCGGCGTCGGCGAGGGCAGCGGTCATCGGGACCTCCGAAAGCTATGGGCCGCCGATTATGCCAGCAGTGCCCGTATCGACAGGTCCGAACCGGTGACCAACATACGACACCCCCCACGCGAGCTGATGACCTGATGCAGCGACCCGGCCGGTGCGACCATGTAGTCGCCTGGGCAGTAGACCTCGTCCTCGTGCTGGATCTCGCCTTCAAGGATCAGGCATTCTTCATCCCGGTCGTGCGAGTGGGCCGGCACCTGCGCGCCGGGTGCCAACAGCCACAGCGCGGTCAGCAGACCCGCCTGGCGATCGTGTCGCAGCACCCGTACCGAAATCCCCTGACACACTTCGATCCAGCGTGCACGGTCGGCGCGCTGGATGCTGACCGGCGTGGACGCCGCCATGCGCTGGCGCAGCTTTTCAGCTACCCGGTGCTCCAGACCCGCTGGCGCAGTGACCTCGCGCAAGCCCAGCGCCAACTCGGCGAGCAAGTCGTCGGCCAGCAGGCGCGCCGGCTTGCCTACTCCGGCTGTGCTTTCCCAGGTTTTGCTGTCGCGCTCAGACACTTTCGGCCTCTTCCCACTCGGGGGCGTGGATCTGCAACAGCTCGTGCAACTTCTGTAGTCCACGCCGAATATCGGACTTCACGCTGCCCAGTGGACGCTTCAGTCGCTCGGCGATCTCGGCGTGACTGAGGCCTTCAAAGAACGCGAGCAGGATCATCTCGCACTGCGCGGCTTTCAGACTGGCGAGCGCCGCGGCAATGTCCGCTCGCTGATCAAAGGCCTCAAGCCATTGGGTCGGCCCTTCGGCTTCACATTCTGTAGACACATACGAGTCGGCAGCCGGATCTGGATGCAGGATTGACTGTCGCCGTTGGCGTTGCCTTAAGGCATCGATTGCCCGGTTCCAGGTCAGGGTGCCGAGCCAGCCCAGCGGCTGACCGCGTTCGGGCGCGAAACGATCGGCGTGCTGCCACAACCACAGCAGCACATCGACCACGATCTCCTCGGCGTCCTCGGCACTGCCCAGGATCCGCAAGGCGATCGAATACAGCCGACCGGTCACCCGCTGGCGCAGCTGGTCCAGAGCGTTGGCGTCGCCGTCAGCAATCTGTGCCAGCAGCCGGGTCAGCTCCACGGCCGCCGATTCCACCGCCGGATCATCACCCACAGCGACATCGATCCGCCCGGCGGATCGGGCAGACACGGTCATTGAAGGGTCCCCATCGTTGCTCACGACCCGCAGTATCCGATATTTCGGGGGTCGTGGGATGCCGTTCCTGGATCAGTTTCAGGTACAGGATCACGCGGCGCCACAAAGTGCGCGGGAAAGCATCAGCAGTGCTCGCTCGTCCTCCGCGTTCTCCGCGCCTCCGCGTGCGAAGGCTTTCGCTCTTTGGCCGTTGCCTGGAAAAGCAGGGTCACGCGGAGACGCGGAGGTCGCGGAGAGAGCAAGAGCTGTTCGAGCTTTTCCTCTGCGTTCCGCGCCTGGGGGGTGCGATCGCCCCTCAATCCACCGGGCGCATCTCACGTGGGGTTTCCACTTCGCGATACATCGGCGCGAGCTTTTCCAGCAGTTTGTTCTGGGCCCGGAAGGGGATCCCCTTGTTGTTCATCGCGACCTGCAGTGCTTCGACCAAAGCGTTGAAATCGGCCCGGGTGATGATGTGATCCCGGTGCGATTCGACCATGTCGCGGCCGCTGTAGATGCAGTCGCCGCCGAGGATGACGCAGATCTGCTCGGCCAGTTGGCGCTTGATGCGGTCCTGTTCGGCGTGCTCGAAGAAGGGTCGCAGTTGCGGGTCCTCCAGCATGATCTGCATGAAGTCGTCCATCAGCAGCAGTAAGCCGGGCATGCCACCGAAGTCCTCGATCAGCACAGGTCGAAGTTCGGGATGGGCCGGCGCGGGGTCGGGGATGACGCGGTCCTGGGCAATCGCGACGCTGCCGGTCAGCGCCAGGGCGAAAAGGATCGAGCTGCAGATCGTGCGCATGGTCTGACTCCGGAGCAATGCGGGGCGGGGCATCAGAAGGCGGCCTGGACAGACAGGTAATAGCCCCGCTGGTCGTCTGCGATGACGATATTGCCCAGATCGACCCAGGCCAGCGTGACTGACAAGTTCTTGCTTGGTGCGTAGGCGACAAACAGGTCCCACCAGTGGTTTTCGTCGGCAATGCCCAGATTGTTGGGCTTGGTCCGATATTCGGCTCCGATCGCAAGCCGGCGGCTGAGCAGATAGGCCGCCGAGAATTCCGCTTCCAGGCTCCGGCTACTGCCGCGGTCGCCGCCGAAGCCGAGCAGGCCGGTCTGGTTGGCCTTGGTCCAGCGCAGCGTCGCATTGAGCAGCAGACTCTGGGCCAGATAGAGCTTGCTTGCGGCGAGGTAGTAATCGGTGCCGCTGTCGCTGTCGGCGCCGATCGCACGCAGCAGGTCGCCCTGATCGTTGCGCTTGTGCTGTACGCCAAGCGACAGCTGCGGCCACCAACGGTCCTGATCGAGCACCGCATCGCCGAGCAGGCGCAGCTTCATGCCGATGATTTGCTGCTCCAACGCAAAGCCGCGGCCCAGTCCGAGGGCCGCGCCGACTTGTTCGGTGTCGAAGCGCTGCCGCGCCAGCGATAGCTCGAAGCGGTCGTAGAAGCCGACCGCGACGCCATAGGCATCGAGGTGGTAGTCATCGACATTGACTCGGGTGTAGAAGGCGTTGGCGCCGATCTGGTCCTCGGTGCCGTAACCAGCAATCACCGCCCAGGGCGTGAGTCCACCGCCAGCGGCGCCCTCGATCTGGCTCACCCCTCCGGTCAGCAGCAGCTTGCCGCTGCGGCTTTGGGCAGGGGCGGCGCTATCCTGTGCCTGCAGTGCGCAGGTGTACAACAGGCAGACTAAAAGCAGCAGTCGGTTGATCATGCGCAGGTCCTCTCGGATTGATCGCAGCGTGGATCGGCTCACTGCCGCGCCCGCTGCAGCAACTGGTTGAAGGCGTTCCCGGTTCGCTGGGCCAGCGCACCACCACGAACCGGGTAGCGGCGATGGAAGTCGCCCTGTGCCGCCGTTTCCATGTGCGCTGCCAACTCCCGCAGCGGGCCCAGCAGACGCAGCTGCAGCCACAGCACAGCCGCGGCGATGAGCAACGCTGCGACCAGTCCGTAAATTGCCCATGGCAGACTCACCACCCGATCGAGGCCGGCGGTTTCCGACCCGGCCTGGTAAACCAGCACGAATTGAGGCACCCCGAACAGGCTGGCGAGTTGGACCGGCTCGTCACGGCCATCGACGCGGACAGTCGTGCGCACTGGTTCGGCCAGTCCCGCCGCCCAGCTCGCACCGGCC
>JBGTIE010000011.1:0-1828 GCA_041745855.1 Lysobacterales bacterium
CGAGCAGCAGCACCACGGCAGCCAGCGCGAGCCCGATCCACAGCCCCCGCCGGGAGGCCGGCGGCTCGGGCTTGCGGTCGATGCGGAGTTCCTTCAGCAGGTCGGCGTTGGAATTCATTGGCAAGCCAGGACGACGCAAAGAAGGCAGTGTGACGGCAATACCGCGCGGGGCCAAGCTGCCGGAAGTCATCGAGTACCGGAGGATGCGGTGGCAACCGGCTGGTCGCGGCTCGGCCGCCGCTCATGGACCAGCCATGGCAATGACCGCGCGCAGTGCGCGCAAGTGGCGGTCGAGCACCTTGCGGCCCTTGGCGGTGAGGCGGTACCAGGTGACCGGCCGGCGATCGACGAAATCGCGCCGCAGGACCAGGAGGCCGTCGTCCTCCAACCGCCGCAACTGCGCCCCAAGGTTGCCATCGGTGAGGTCGAGCTGCTGCTTGAAGGCCGCGAAGCTGATCTCGACATGGCGGGCCAGCAATACCGCGATCGCCAGACGCGCACGGTGCTCCAGCGACGGTTCGAGGCCTAAGAGGGCTTGCATCGGCGACCGCTCAGCCGGCCCTGTCTGCCAGACGCTGACGACGTGCCGAGACCCCGGCCCACGCCAGTGAAATGGCAATCACCACGCCGGTGATGGTCCAGACGTAGGGTGGCGCGAAGACCACCAGCACCGCGTAGGCTGCCAGCATCAGCAGGCCGCTGTAGAGCAGGGGGCGCTCGAAGTGCACGCCGGCCAGCGCGTAGACGAGACCCGCGACCAGCAGGAAGTTGGACACACCGATACCGATCTCGACCCGGCCCATCGCCGCCGGCAATGCGCACAGCACGAAGGCGACGCCAGCCACCAGCCAGTGGTAGCCGTAGCGCCGTCCGAGCGCAGTGTCGTTGACCCCGCTGCGGCGCGCGTCGCGGGCGCCGTACCACCAACTCAAGAGCCCGCCGCCGATGCCGGCGACGAACCAGTATTGGCCTGCGTGGCGCGGTGCGAAATCGGGCAGTGCGAAGCCGACCAGGATGATGGCGGCCCAGAGAAAGTACAGGGCCGGCAGGCCCTGCGGCCGGTCGTGCCTGCGCACGGCGGCGGCAACGTAATCGAGGTCCTGTTGCAGGCGATCGGTTTCGGTCATGGCGGCGGTCCGGGAGGGGTTGACGGAGGGCAGAGTACTCTGCAATATAGAGTACGTCAACAGGAGGTGCACCTCGTCCGCCACTTGCGTTGCAGCTCCCACTGCAGCTTCCATTGCCACCGCGCCCGGGTCGCTGGACGTGCAGCGGGAGGCGTTCGCATCCTGCCGCTTCCTGGCCATGCCGCTGGCCGGCACCATCGCCTGGATCGTGGTGGCCGTGGGTGGCGCCACGTTGCCCACCGGGGCCGCCGGCCTGCTGCTCTATATCGCCACGGGTTCGATCGTCTATCTCGGCATGTTCCTGTCGCGCTTCACTGGCGAGCATTTCCTGGACCGCACCCGGCCCAGGAACGCCTTCGATGGCCTGTTCTTCGCCACCGTCGCCATGGCGTTGCTTGCCTACGCCATCGCCATCCCCTTCGCCCTGGTCGAGCCGACCGCGCTGCCGCTGGGCGTGGGTATCCTAGCGGGGATGATGTGGTTGCCGTTTTCCTGGGTGATCCGCCACTGGATCGGCTACTTCCATGCGCTGGCACGCACGGCGCTGATCCTGGTGGTGCACTACGCCTGGCCGGACGACCGCTTCGTCGCGGTGCCACTAGCGGTGGTGGCCGTGTACGCGGTGACGATCACGGTGCTGGAGCTGCGCTGGCGCCGTGTGCGACGTGATGGTGTCGCGGGCCTGCAGGCGAAGACCGCCC
>JBGTIE010000012.1:0-7417 GCA_041745855.1 Lysobacterales bacterium
GGCCGCCAGCAGCGTGGCGATCGCCCCGCCCATCGAATGACCGACCACGTCGACTTGCGACCAGCCGCAGTCATTCATCAGTGCGAGCAAATCCGACACGTTGTCGACGAAGTGATACCAACTGTCGGGTGGGCGGTGCGCCGTCTCGCCATGGCCGGCCAGATCCACCGCCCACCAGGGTCGATCATCCAGCGCCGGAATCAGCCGAGCAAAGCTGGCGGCATTGTCCAGCCAGCCGTGCAAGGCGAGCACCGGCACCTCGCCGTCGACCTCGTTGCGCAAACCGGCCCAAGCAAAACCATTGACCTCGCGATGCCAGCCATGCAGCCCGCTCATTTCGGGCAGTTCGGCGAGGTGGCGGCGATCCGGGTGGCGCGGTCAGCCCGCGCGGCCAGCGTGTCACCATCCGGATCGGCGTCCTCCCAGCCGGCGAGCAGCGGGCCTGCGACCGCCGCAAGGGCGTGGGCGTGGGCCGGATCGGCGTTCAGGCAGGGAATGTACTCCAGCGCCCGTCCGCCGTGCTCGACGAAGCGCTCGGCGTTCTCCATCGCGATCTCCTCCAGCGTTTCCAGACAATCCACCGCAAAGCCCGGACACAGTACCTGGACCCGCTCGACGCCCTCCCTGCCCCACTGCTCCAGCAACTGGTCGGTGTAAGGCCGTAGCCACTCTTCCCTTCCGACCCGGCTCTGAAAGGCCACGTGATAGTCCGCATCGCCCAGGCCCAGCGCGTCGGCGATGCGCCTGGCGCTGGCCAGACACTGGCAGTGATACGGATCGCCATTGAGGAAGTACCGCCGCGGAATGCCGTGAAAGGAAAACAGCAACCGATCGGCGCGACCGCGCTGGTCCCAGTGCCGGCGTACTGATGCGGCGACCGCCTCGACCCAGTCGGGCTGGGCATGATAGGCATCGAGCAGCCGCAGGGCCGGTGCATGGAGCCAGCCGGATACCGCCGACATTACCTGGTCGTTGACTGGCGCGGTGGTGGTGCCGGAATACTGCGGGTACAGCGGCAGCACCGCCAACCGGCGCACCCCCTGCTGGCGCAGGGTCTCGATCACCTGCGGGATCGAGGGCTCGCCGTAGGTCATCGCGAAGGCGACCTGCAAGTCGGGCCAGCCAGCGGCGCGCAGCCGTTGCGCCAGCTGCTCGGTCAGCGCACGGGTGTGCAGCATCAACGGTGAGCCGTCCTCGGTCCAGACCTTCGCATAGGCCCGCGCCGAGCGCGCCGGGCGGAACCGCAGGATGACGAAATGCAGGATCGGCCACCACAACAGCCGCGGCAGATCGACCACCCGCCGGTCGGACAGGAACTGCGCCAGATAGCGCCGCACCGCCTTGGCCGTCGGAGCCGTCGGCGTGCCCAGATTGACCAGCAGCAACGCAGTCCGCTCGGGCCGGCCGTGATCGAAAGGCATCTTGCTCAACAGGACTCTCCAGGGTGCGTCGGCGCATTCGCAGGCATGATTTTGCCTCACATCGGGACGGGAGATGGGGATTCGGACACTTGAAGTCGGGAGTTGGGCGTCGGGAGTCGGGAGTCGGGAGTCGGGAGTCGGGAGTAACAGCAGAAGACAAGCCGTCGGATCAGTCGGTGTGCGCGAAGTTGAAAGCCGCGATTGCACGTGAGTCATGTAGCGGATCGAAGCGGCGGCGACGACTACAGCAATTGCGAACCGCTCCAAGATGCGCACTCCCGACTCCCGACTCCCGACTACGAAGGTGGCAACAAAACTTGAGGCAGTACCCCTGCGGAAACTGCTACTCGGCTACCAATCCCCACTCACCACCTGCGGCCGGGTTCGCTCCGGGCAATACAGCCGGCCGTCGGCGGTCGGGTGGCATTCGCTCTGCTTGTCGACCAGATCGCTATCCATCATGTACTCGCCATAGCTCGGCGCGACCAGCTTGTTCAGCAGCCCGCCGCCTGCGATCGGTGCGCTGCTCATCGCGCCGCCTGCCTGGCGGACACGCTGCTGCAGGCTGGGTAGCGGATTGGACCAGGCGCGGCCGTCGCCGCCGGGCAGTTGCGGCAGCGGCGAGGGTTTGAGCGGGTTTCCCGCTGGGGCTGACGGGGTCATGCGCGAGGCCTCGCCGATCGCCGCCGGCCAGTCGATCGTGATGCTGGTGCGCTGGTCGTCCGGGTCCTCATCGGTGGTCAACGAAGGGATCGGTGGCGACGGCATCTGCTGACGAACGACTGTCGGGCGGTTCGGCGGCGCCGGGGCGATCTCGGGCGCAACTGGATCGACAACTTCGATCTCGGCCGGCAGTTCCGGCTCGTACAGCTGGATCGTCAACGCTGGTAGCACCCGCGTGCGCAATCCCTGCAGCGGCGCTTCGCGCCACCAAAGGGTGATCAAGGCGACGTGCCCAACCAGCGCAAGGGCGAAAGCCGCCAGCACCGGTTGCCGCCGCTCCCTGGCGCGAGCCTGACTCAGGCGCCAGCGTCGACCGGCCAGGGCCACCGGACCCATGGCGGCGGTGGTCGTCGGCCATTCGACGCAGTCCATACTGGGTTCCGGCATTTCCATTGCCATCCTGCTCCTCAGATCATGCCGCGCGCCATCGGGCCCTGAGCCCTGCTCTTCTGGGCCCTGTGCCCTGAGCCCTGGGCCCTGCTCTTCTGGGCCCTGCTCTTCTGGGCCCTGCTCTTCTGGGCCCTGTGCCCTGAGCCCTGGGCCCTGCTCTTCTGCGTCCTGCTCTTCTGGGCCCGCATTCCTCGCAGTAGCGAACCACCTCAAACTGCCATCCCGCGGCCTTTTATCCGATCCCCCGTTCAATCCCGCTGAAGCGGTTTGCTCGCTCAGGGGTTTTTCCTGCAAGCTTGCGGCCCTTATCTACCCTCATCAGGTCCGGTGGCAGCACCGGAGTGAATTCTTATGGACAAGAGCTTTGATCCGCAGGCGGTGGAATCGCGCTGGTATCCCGAATGGGAGCGCGCCGGGATGTTCGCGCCGTCCGCCGAGGGTGATCCCTATTGCATCCTGCTGCCACCGCCAAACGTCACCGGCACGCTGCACATGGGGCACGCCTTCCAGCAGACCGTGATGGATCTGCTGGTCCGCTACCAGCGCATGAATGGCCGCAGCGTGCTGTGGCAGTGCGGCACCGATCACGCCGGTATCGCGACCCAGAAGATCGTCGAGAACCAGCTCGCCGCCGCCGGCAGCAACCGCCACGAGCTGGGCCGCGAGGCTTTTGTGGAGCGGGTCTGGGAGTGGAAGGAGGAGTCCGGCTCGACCATCACCAACCAGATGCGCCGGATCGGCGCGTCATGTGACTGGCAGCGCGAGCGCTTCACGATGGACGAGGGCCTCTCGGCGGCGGTGCGCAAGGTGTTCGTGGACTGGTACCGAGATGGTCTGATCTATCGCGGCAAGCGACTGGTGCACTGGGATCCGGTGCTGATGACCGCAGTGTCGGACCTGGAGGTCAACAACGAGGAACGTGACGGCCAGCTGTGGTCGATCCGCTATCCGGCCGCCGACGGCGGCGAGGGTGTGGTGGTCGCGACGACCCGGCCGGAAACCCTGCTCGGCGACGTCGCCGTGGCGGTCCATCCGGACGATGAGCGCTACGCCGATCTGGTCGGCAAGCAACTGATATTGCCGCTGACTGGCCGGACCATTCCGGTGATTGCCGATCCGTGGGTCGAGCGCGACTTCGGCACCGGCTGCGTCAAGATCACGCCGGCGCATGATTTCAACGATTACCAGATGGGGGTGCGGCATGGTTTCGAGCCCCTGTCGATCTTCACCCTGGACGCGAAGGTCAACGAGGCGGCGCCCGCTGCCTATCAGGGCATGGACCGCTTCGAAGCGCGCAAGGTCGTGCTGGCCGATCTGGAGGCCGCCGGCTTGCTGGTCGAGACCAAGCCGCACAAGCTCAGCGTGCCGATCAGCCAGCGCAGCGAGGCGATCATCGAGCCAATGCTGACCGACCAGTGGTTCGTCGATCTGACCCGCGAGCGCCTGGATGACGGCCGACCCGGTGGCAAGATCGCAATCACCGATCCGGCGCTGGCCGCGGTCACCGGCGGCGCGATCAACTTCGTGCCGGAGAACTGGGCCGGCACCTACCGGCAGTGGCTGGAGAACATCCAGGACTGGTGCATCAGTCGCCAGCTCTGGTGGGGCCATCAGATTCCAGCCTGGTTCGACGAGGCCGGCCAGATCTTCGTCGGCCATGACGCGATCGAGGCGTTGGCCTGGGCGCGCGAGCAGAACCTGCCCGAGCCCGAAGGCATGTTGACCCAGGACGAGGACGTCCTCGACACCTGGTTCAGCTCCGCCCTGTGGCCATTCTCCACCCTTGGCTGGCCGGGCGAGAATGCCGATCGCAGCGCCGAATGGAACGCCTTTCAGCGCTTCCTGCCATCATCGGTGATGGTGACGGGCTTTGACATCATCTTCTTCTGGGTCGCGCGGATGGTGATGAGCAGTCTGTATTTCGTCGGCCGCCAGGACGATGGCAGCTACAGCCCCGAGCGCGCCGATCCGGTCAGTCGCATCCCTTTCCACACCGTCTACATCAATGCCATCGTGCGCGACGCCGAAGGCCAGAAGATGAGCAAGTCCAAGGGCAACACGATCGACCCGCTGGACCTGATCGACGGGATCGAGCTGGAACCGCTGGTGGTCAAATCGACCGCCGCGCTGCTGATTCCGCAGGTCAAACAGAAAGTCGAAAAGCGCATCCGCCGCGACTATCCCGATGGCATCGCGGCGGTTGGCGCCGATGCCCTGCGCTTCACCTTCGCTGCGCTCGCCACCCACGGTCGCACAATCAACTTCGACATGAAGCGCTGTGAGGGCTACAAGAATTTCTGCAACAAGTTGTGGAATGCCGCCAGGTTCGTGCGGATGAATCTGGAGGCTTTGGCGGAAGAGGGCCCAGGGCTCAGGGCCCAGGGCCCAGAAGAGCAGGGGCCAGGGCTCAGGGCCCAGGGCCCAGCAGAGCTGGGTGCAAGGCAAGCCTTGTCGGTGCGGGCTCCGGTGCCCGGTGACGGTTGCCTGCTGGTCAAAGGCGAGAGAGCTGGGCTGGAAAATGATTCAGGTCTGATGCTGCTTGGTGCTGACGAGGCTGATGTGCTTGATGGCCTTGGAATCGTATTGGTTCAACCTTCCGTTGCCGAACGCTGGATCGTCGATCGCCTTGTCCAGACCTGTCATGCCTTTCATCGGCATATAGCCGAGTACCGCTTCGATCTGGCCGCGCAGGCCGCCTACAGTTTCGTCTGGGATGAGTATTGCGACTGGTTTTTGGAACTGGCCAAGCTGGCGCTGCAGTCGGGCACGGCTGAGCAGCAGGCGTCGATGCGGCATACGCTGCTGCATGTGCTCGAAGCGGTGCTCAGATTGCTGCAACCGATCATTCCGTTCATCACCGAAGAAATCTGGCAATCCTTCCGGCCGCATTTCCGGGTCCGCGAAGACTTCCTCGGTCAGGCGCCGCTGCCCTACCGGCTGGAAAACTCGGCGCCTGAGGCCGATGCGCAAGCCAGTGCCGATATCGAGTGGCTCAAGACCGCCCTTTCCGGCCTGCGTCGAATCCGCAGCGAGATGAATCTTGCGCCCAGCCGCGAAGTACCGCTGCTGCTGCAGGGCGGCAGCGACTTGGATCGGCAACGCGCCGAGTTGTTCGGTGATGCCTTCCGACTGCTGGCGAAGGTTGGCCAGACCACCTGGATTGCAAACGACGCCGAGCCACCGGCCGCCGCCGTGACCCTGGTCGGCGAGTGCAAGCTGTTGATCCCGCTGGCCGGCCTGATCGACGTCGACGCCGAACTCAAGCGGCTGGACCGCGAAATCGGCAAACTCGACGCTGACCTCGCCCGTGCTCAAGGAAAACTCGCCAACCCCAAGTTCGTCGACAGCGCCCCGGCGGCGGTGGTCGCGCAAGAACAGCAGCGTGTCGCGGAATTCAGCGCGCGGCGGGCGGAACTGGTGGCGCAGCGGGGGAAATTGGCGGCGTAGTGACCCTGGGCAATGCACGACTCCCGATATCGCGCCGGTAAAATGCGCCCTCCCAATCGATCGCGTCGGCGCGCTGGTAGGCGTAGTCGCGGGCTTGCTGGAAGTTCTGGCCCAGCGCGCAGACGGTCAGAACGCGGCCGCCGGCACTGACGACGACGCCGTCCAGCAGGCGGGTGCCGGCGTGAAACACCTTGACGCCGCTGAGTTGGGTCACTTCCAGCCCAAGGATGGGGTCGCCGCTGCGTGGCGCAGCCGGATAGCCGGCGGCGGCCATGACCACGCCGATTGCAGGGCGCGGATCCCACTGCATCTGACGGCCGGCCAGCCGGCCCTGCACGGCGGCTTCCAGATGGGCATGGAGATCGTCGTCCAGTCGCAACATCAACGGCTGCGTCTCGGGATCGCCCAGCCGCACGTTGAACTCCAGCACCTTGATGCCGCCCTGCGGGTCGATCATCAGGCCAGCGTAGAGGAAACCGCGGAAGCGCCGGCCTTCGCTCGCCAGCCCGGCCAGGGTCGGTTCGATCACCTCGCGCAGAACGCGCTGTTCGATCGCTGCGCTCACCACCGGCGCCGGGGAATAGGCGCCCATGCCGCCGGTATTGGGTCCCTGATCGCCATCATCGCGGCGCTTGTGATCCTGACTGGAGGCCAGCGGCAAGTAGTCCAGTCCGTCGGCGATGACCATGTAGCTGGCCTCCTCGCCTTCGAGGAAATCCTCGATCACGACCCGGTGACCGGCCTCGCCCAGGCTGTGGCCTCCGAGCATCTCGACCAGCGCCTGCTCGGCGCTGGCCAGGTCCATCGCCACCACCACCCCCTTGCCAGCCGCCAGACCATCGGCCTTGACCACGATCGGCGCACCACGGGAGCGTACATAGGCGAGGGCCGGCTCCAACGATTCGAACACACGGTACTCGGCGCTCGGGATTCGGTGGCGTTCCAGAAAGGCCTTGGCGAATGCTTTCGAGGCTTCCAGCTCAGCCGCCGCCTTGCTAGGCCCGAAGATCGCCAGACCGACCGCCTCGAAGGCATCGACGATGCCTGCCGCCAGCGGGACTTCCGGCCCGACCACGGTCAGGTCCACCGATTCGGCCTGCGCCAGCGCGACCAGTCCGGCCACATCGTCGGCCGCCACCGCCATGTTGCGCAGCCCCTTTTCGCGCGCCGTACCGGCATTGCCCGGCGCGACCAGCACCTCGGACACCTGCGGTGACGCATTCAATCGCCACGCCAGCGCATGCTCGCGCCCGCCACCCCCGATCACCAGTACCCGCGCCTGCTTCATCGACCCACCGTTCTGTCCGTATAACGGCGCGTAGGCTGCGGGATGCGGGCGTTAGGCGCAAGAGCGCAGGGCCCAGAACAGCAAGGGCACAGGGCATAGGGCCCAGGGCCCAGTAGAGCCAGAGCGCAAAGGCCGTCCATTCTGGGCC
>JBGTIE010000013.1:0-7226 GCA_041745855.1 Lysobacterales bacterium
GCCCAGCCGCCCGACCGGCGCCGCCCCACTGCTGACCGCGAGCGAACGTCTGATCGCGGTGTGCTCGGAGCGCTTCCTGGCCTGCGCCAGCGACCAGCCGGCAAAGATGGACCGTTGCGTCGCTGCGCTGCCTCGCTGCAGCAGCACTCGTAGCAGCGGCTGCTGTCCGAGCAGTTGCGTGGAGGCCTACCAGAGCCGCCGAAACCAGGGCAGCCCGCTGCCCGCTGCGGTTCGTGGCGCCCTGCTTGACCCGAGTTCGGGGCCGAGTTGCGCGGCACCTTGACGGGGCGGAGCTAACGCCTTCAGCGCGCCAAGTGCGTCGATTCCCTTGCATCACGCGTCGGCGCGAAGAGCATCCAAAGCGGCGCGGAGCGCCGCACTCCAAAGGCGCGGAGCACCACCCAAGCATGAAGCAGAGCGCTGCACGCCCACGCGCTGCCTGAACGTGGGCTGGCAATCGGAACGGCCTTTGCGGAGCCTGTCGCCGGTGTGAGGTAGGATGAAATTGAGAACTGGATCACATTTTGGAGCCAGCCCCATCACACGTCCGCAGCTGAGAAGGGCCAGAGAATCATGCATATCCTCGACCAGGACTACGCCTCGGAGATCCTTGAGAATTGCGATCCCCCTTGCCTTTCGCTCTACCAGCCCACTCACCGGAATCATCCGGACAACCAGCAGGATCCAATCCGCTTCCTGAATCTGGTGAAGGCGCTGGAAGAGTCGCTCGGACGACAGTTCCCGGCCGCCGAGACACGGCAGTTGCTCGAACCGTTCCACGCATTGGCTGAGGACCACCAATTCTGGAACCACACGCTGGACGGACTGGCCGTGCTTGGTGCCAAGGGCGTGTTCCGAGTCTATCGGCTCCAGCGCACGGTGGCCGAACTGGCGGTGGTGGCGGAAAGCTTTCACACCAAGCCGCTGATACGCATCCTGCAGTCGACGGACCGCTTCCACGTACTCGGCCTGAATCGACACGGGATCAAGCTCTTTGAGGGCAACCGTGATGCCCTGGACGAGATCGATACGGCGCACGGTGTCCCGCGCACGATCACCCAGGCGCTGGGAGCAGAACTTACCGAGCCACACCAGACCGTCGCCTCTTACGGGGGAGTCGGTCGCGGCAGCTCGCCGATGCACCATGGACACGGCAGCAAAGAGTCCGAGGTGGACAGTGACGCGGAGCGCTACTTCCGTGCCGTCGACCGGGCAATCCTGGAGCACCACTCACAGCCGTCCGGCCTGCCGTTGATCCTCGCCGCGCTGCCCGAGCACCATCATCTCTTTCACAAGGTCAGCCACAACCGTTTCCTGCTGCCTGACTCCATCGATATCCACCCGGACGCCCTGTCCATTGACGAATTCCGCCAGCGCGCCTGGCAGATCATCGAGCCACGCTATCTGGCGCGGCTGGCCGGAATGGTCGAGGATTTCGGCAACGCCAGGTCCAAGGGCCTGGGTAGCGACAAACTCGCGCACGTCGCCAAGGCCCTCGCCGACGGACGGGTCGCCACCCTGCTGATCGAAGCTCGCCGGGAGATTCCCGGCCGACTCGATGCCGCGACCGGTGACATCGAGTTGAGTGACCTCGCCCACCCCGACGTTGATGACTTGCTCGACGACCTGGGGTCCCTGGCACTGAACAAGGGCGGCGACGTGGTCATCGTCCCGACCGAGCGGATGCCGACTGCGTCGGGTATAGCGGCGACGTATCGGTACTGACCTGCCATCGAAAAGTCTGCCTCCGGCGACAGCCGCGCTCTGAGTGGGCGACAGCGGCTCAGCCAGTCGTCGAAGACAACTGCGCGCCCAGGGCCAATACGCTGTAGCCGCCGAGCGGTGACGCGACGCAACCCGGATCAAGGGAAGGTTGCACGGAACCGTTGCTTTACCGCCCTGAATGGGCAGCACAAGTTTGCACCGAGGAAAGGAAAACGATGGCTGGGCATCGAATCTTTGCAATGGCGTTCTCACGGGTCTATCCGATGTACATCCAGAAAGCGGAGCGCAAGAACCGCACCAAAGCAGAGGTCGACCAGATCATCTGCTGGCTGACCGGCTACAGTCAGGCCGAGTTGCAGCGGCAGATCGGACGGGATGTCGACTTCGAGACATTCTTTGCCGACGCACCGGCAATCAATCCAGCCAGCTCGCTGATCAAGGGCGTCGTGTGCGGGATTCGGGTGGAAGACGTCGAAGACCCGTTGATGCAGAAGATCCGGCATCTGGACAAGTTGATCGACGAGTTGGCCAAGGGCAAGGCGATGGCGAAGATCCTCCGTCAGCAAGACGGATAAGGCGCGGAAATCGGGGTCCGTTGCGGCCCCCAGAGCATGTTTGCATCAAGCCACCCGTTGCCGCAGCGCGTCCCGGTAGGTTCGCGAGCAGGGCAGCATGGTGCCGTCACGCAGGTGGACGCGGGCATCGCCACTGTCCAGCGGCTCGATCGCCTCGACCTGATCCAGATTCACCAGAAAACTGCGATGGATCCGAGCGAAGCGGGCGGTATCGAGTTTCTCCTCGATCGCCGCCACGGTACTGCGCAGCGGGTAGTAATGACCGCGGACGCGCAGGTTGACGTAGTTGCCCGACGCCTGCAGCCACTCGATATCACGCGCGGCCAGCAGGAATTCGCGGCCGAGCTTGCGCACGAGGAAGCGCTCCGGGCGCTCCACCGGCTCCACCGGTGGACCCTCGTCGGGCACATCGAGCAGCCGTGCCTCGCCCTGCCAGCGACGCAGCAACAGGCGGTAGAACTCGATCACCAGCAGCAACCCGGCGTAGGTGCGCGCATCCTTGAGGTACTCATAGAGCAGTTCTGCGCCCCAGTTGCCGAAGTCATAGCTGCTGCCCATGACGGCGTAAGCCAGTTTGCGCAAGCCCACCATCCCCACCACGTGGATCAGGCACACCACGATGCTGGCGGCAATGTGCCAGGGCAGCATTCGCCGCCAGTTGTCCCAGTGCAGCGGAAACCGGCTTGAGAAGGCGGCGATGGCGCCAATCAGTCCGGCCCAGAGCAGGGCACTGCTGTACTCCCAGACCCACGGCTCCCAAGCCTCGATACGCACATCCAGTCCCGCCCGGGCAATGTCAATCGATACCGTCAAGCTGTTGGCCGTGGCGTTGACAAGCAGGAAGAGCAGCCAGAAGCCGATCTCGAAGCTGCGCCGGTAGGGCAGATAGCGCTCGTACGCAGTCGTCGTGGAAGATGGCATGACCGCGATTCTAGCGAGCCGAGGCAGCGCACGCTCCCGACTCGTCCCCGCTGACCCGCGACTCGTCACTGGGCCCCTCCGGTCAGTCACTTGCTGCTTGTGCGGGCGAATCACGCGAAGCAGCCTCAGTGCATCAACTCAGATTCGGAGAGCTCCATGATGCAGCGCCGCCACGACCTCGACTGGGTACGTGTCGCCGCCTTTGGCGTGCTGATCCTCTATCACGTGGGCATGTACTACGTGAGCTGGGGTTGGCACATCAAGAGCCCGCTGGCCGGTCCGGCACTGGAGCCGTTGATGCTGCTGAGCTCGCCGTGGCGGCTGTCCCTATTGTTCCTGGTCTCGGGGGCTGCCACCGGCTTTCTGTTGTGCAAGCAGGAGGCCGGCTTCCTGCGTTCACGCTCCTCACGGCTGCTGATTCCGTTGCTGTTCGGGATGCTGGTGGTCGTCGCGCCGCAGAGCTACTACGAGGTCGTCGAGAAAGCTGGTTTTGATCAGGGATGGGCAGCCTTCTACTCGCTCTATCTGGCCGGTGAGTTGTGCCGGGGCGACGAGTGCCTGATCACACCGACCTGGAATCACCTGTGGTTCGTTGCGTACCTGTGGGTCTACACCTGCCTGCTATGGGCGCTGCTGCGCTTGGCTCCGAAAGGGACGGGCTGGCTGGGCAGAGTGGCCGATGCGAGGCTGTCGGGACTGGGCATTCTCCTTTGGCCGCTACTCTGGCTGCTGCTGGCGCGCATGCTGCTGGTCGGGCATTTTGAATCAACCCACGCGCTGGTCGACGACTGGTACAACCACGCCCAATATTTCCCGCTGTTCCTGCTCGGCTTCCTGATCGCCCATGCCGAAGCAGTCTGGAATGCGGTGGAACGACTGCGCTGGCCGGCCCTGCTGCTCGCCCTTGGCGCTTGGATCTTCATTGCTTGGTACTTCGGAACCTACCGTGATACACCTCCGCCAGAAGCACTGCGTTACCTGCAGCGGGTGCTGTGGGCGGTGCAGCAATGGTGCGCAATACTCGCCTTGCTCGGTTTCGCCCGACACCTGCGGCCAGTAGACAGCCCCGCGCTGCACTACCTGACACAGGCGGTGTTCCCGATTTACATCCTCCACCAGACCCTTATCATAATGATCGCCTGGCACCTGCGCCCACTGGGACTGGTGCCGATGGTGGAGGGGCCCGTGCTGGTGCTGGGCACGTTCGCTTGCTGTTTCGCCGTCTTTGAAGTGGTGCGCCGGATTGCCCTGCTGAGGCCACTGTTTGGCCTGAAGCGCGAACGGCAGGAGACCCGAGCTTTGCTGTCCGAAGCGCGATGACCTGCAGCCCGTGAATTCGAATTCCGCCTCATCGACCCGGAACAGATGAGGCGTACCGCGGTGGTGCAGCAGGCCACCCAGGCTGCGGTAATTCGGAACGCTGGTGAGGCCGTCGAGTCCACCTCGTAGGTTGCCCTGCATAGCGAACCAGTCCTGTGGACCGGCATCGTCTCGACCGCGAGCCGGCGGCGTTAGCCTCGACAATCTGGCCCTAGTTTTCACTGTGAAACGGGGCCGGCTCCTGGACCGTGCCGACTGCCGCCCCATTTCGACCGAGGAGATTCCTGATCGTGACCGATAGCCCCGTTCTCGCCCGCCGTCGTTTACTCCAGATGACAGGGCTCTGCGCGGCCGCCTTCGCGATGCCCACGCTCTGTAAGCGTCATTCAGCTCACCTACAACGGCGCCAACCATATCGGCGACGGAGCGATGGTTCCGGAGAACCGCGGTCTCTCGCCCTTCCGCGACCTCGTCCGCCTTGCTCGACGCAGGCGGCTATTCGACAGGGCGTATCGAGAAGATCATGGGGCGCAATTTCGTGCGCTATGCGCGCGAAATATGGGGCGCCTGACACCCTTGGCCGCTATCGGCCAGGGTGCGTGATTTTCCAGAAATAGGGCTCGCGCGATCTGGCCCCCTCCCTGTTCGCCAGCATCATCGGCATGCCCGTCAGTGGCGGACCGCCGGTACAACGCAACTCTAATGTGCCAATCACTTTCTCCGCACCAGCCCGAACAGGACCAGCAGGATAATCGCGCCCACGACCGAGGCGATGAAGCCGGCAGGATCTTCAGGCCCGTACCAGCCTAGCGTGCCACCGACGTAGCGGGCCAGCAGCGCTCCACCAATGCCGAGCACAATCGTCATGATGATGCCGAAATTGTCCTTGCCCGGCTTCAGGGCGCGCGCCAAAAGGCCGCAGATGAAACCAATGAGCAGGGTCCAGAGGATCCCGCCGCCGAATATCTGTTCCATTCGCTGTCTCCTCGATCAGGTTCCGGCGAGTTTAGCAGTGGGCTCGCGCGTCGACGCTGCGGCGCCGCACCTGGCGGCGCGCGCAGGGAGCATCGGTTCAGTTCGTCGCAAGCCGTGGCGCACGCCGGCGAGGTCGCACGGCTGTTCAAGACCGATGACTTCGCGCAAACTCTGCGCACGACAACCGGCGCCCCCGAATGAGCTTTCTCGCCGAACTCAAGCGCCGCAATGTCATCCGCATGGGCGGGTTGTACCTGGTCGGGGCCTGGTTGGTCGTCCAGGTGGCCGAGACGCTGCTGCCGATCTTCGATACCCCCAACTGGGTGCTTCAGGCGCTGGTGGTGCTGCTGGCGCTCGGGCTGATTCCGGCGCTGGTGTTCTCATGGGTGTTCGAGCTGACACCACAAGGCCTCAAGCGCGAATCCGAGGTCGACCGCTCGCTCTCGATTGTCGACCACACCGCGCGCAAGCTCGACATCGCGGTGATCGTGCTGCTGCTCGGCATCGGCGGTTTGATGCTGTGGGGCCCGCGCCATGCGCCGACCGACCCCGGGTCCGTTACCGCCACCGGGATCGGGACTGGGACTGCTGCAGGGGACGCCGCGGACGCTGCGGGCGAGACTGTCCATCCCGCGGCGGGCGTGCCACACGACAAGAGTATCGCCGTACTGCCCTTCGCCGACTTCAGCCCCAGCGGCGACCAGGCATGGTTCGCCGACGGCCTGGCCGAGGAGATCCTCAACGCGCTGGCACGCACGCCTGATCTGCAGGTCAGCGCACGCACCTCCTCGTTTCGCTACAAGGGCAGCGAACTCGCCGTCCCGCAGATCGCTGCCGAGCTGGGCGTCGCCCACATCCTGGAGGGCTCGGTGCGCAGCACGCCGCAGCGGGTGCGGGTTACCGCGCAGCTCATCCGCGCGTCCGACGGGTTCCACCTGTGGTCGCAGAACTACGACCGCGACCTCGCCGACATGATCGAGATCCAGGAAGACCTCGCCCGGCAGATCGCCACCGCGATGCACACCAGCATGGATCCGCAGGCACTGGCCGACATGGCCGCGGTCGGCACGCGTTCGGTCGAGGCCTACCAGGCCTATATCCGCGGCGTGGCGAAGGTGAGTACGCAGGAGCCGGCCGAATACCGTGAGGCCAATGCATTGTTCGAGCAGGCCCGCCGACTGGACCCGAGCTTCTCGGCCGCGCACGCACGCGCCGCCGCGTTCTGGCTGATTCAGCTCAACCCCACGCACACCCTGGCCGGCCTGGTCGAGGCCACGGTCGAGGAGATCGGACGGAACTTCGACGAGCGCATTGATCTGGCGATCGTGCACGCTGTCACCGACATCGACCGCGTGAAGCATCGCGCGTCGAAGGCCTTCCGCGAACTGCGCCTGCGCGAATCGATCGAGCTTTATCGCGCGTATCTGCAGGAACGTCCCGGCGATGCCGACGCGACGGACGCGCTGATGATCGTCGCTCCCGTGGTCGGCGACATGCCAGCGGTTGCCGCGGTGCTGGATGCCATCTGGCCGCAAGCGCAGGTGCGCATCGACATGGCCATACTCCATGCAAACTCGGCGCACCGCCCACCTGACACCGCCAGGGCCGCCGACCAGGCCGAGCTGCTTGCGCGGCGCTGGCCGGACAGCCGGCCGTTGCTCTACCAGGTCCATCGAACCCTGCTGTGGGACGGGCGCATCGACGACGCCC
>JBGTIE010000014.1:0-2895 GCA_041745855.1 Lysobacterales bacterium
CAGCTTCCTCGATCATGAGCTGGGCAGCGACCCGGTCGACGAGGCGGCACTTGAGAACGAGGACGAGGACAGCACGACCGCCGTCACCGACGATGACGACGACGACGACGCGGACGAAAAGAACGGCAAGGACGAAAAGGACGAGAGCAAGGACGCCGAGGAAGCCAGCCCGGCCGACACCGGCCCGGATCCGGTCGAGGTCAAGGCCCGGATGAGCCAGCTGCGCGAGTGGTACGAGCAGTTTCAGGGCATCATCGAGGCGCACGATATCGAGCACGCCGACGCGGTCGCGCTGCGCGAGGTCATGACCAGCGAGTTCCTCAAGCTGCGTCTGCCGACCCAGATGATCGAAGGTTTCACCCGCAAGGTGCGCGAGGTGGTCACCAACATCCGCGCCACCGAGCGCGCGATCACCGATCTGTGCGTGAACAAGGCCAAGATGCCGCGGCGCGACTTCATCCGCAGTTTCGTCGGCTCCGAAACCGACATCAAGTGGGTCGACCGCGAGATCGCGCGCAAGGGCAAGTGGGCAGCCGGTCTGAAGAATGTCCGCGATCAGGTTGTCGCGCAGCAGGAAAAGCGCCTGGCGATCGAGAAAGCGCTGCACTTGTCGACCTCCGACATCAAGGAAATCAATCGCGCCATGTCGATCGGTGAGGCCAAGGCCCGCCGCGCAAAGAAGGAGATGGTCGAGGCCAACCTGCGTCTGGTGATCTCGATCGCGAAGAAGTACACCAACCGCGGCCTGCAGTTCCTCGACCTGATCCAGGAGGGCAACATCGGCCTGATGAAGGCGGTGGACAAGTTCGAGTACCGCCGCGGCTACAAGTTCTCGACCTACGCGACCTGGTGGATCCGGCAGGCCATCACCCGTTCGATCGCCGATCAGGCCCGCACCATCCGTATCCCGGTGCACATGATCGAGACGATCAACAAGCTCAACCGCATTTCGCGCCAGATGCTGCAGGAAATGGGCCGCGAGCCGACGCCTGAAGAGCTGGCCGAGAAGATGGAGATGCCGGAGGACAAGATCCGCAAGGTGCTGAAGATTGCGAAAGAGCCGATCTCGATGGAAACCCCGATCGGTGACGACGAGGATTCCCACCTGGGCGACTTCATCGAGGACACCTCGATCCAGTCACCGCTGGAAGAAGCGACCGACAGCGGCCTGTCCGAGACCGTCCGCGACGTCCTTTCCGGCCTGACCCCGCGCGAGGCGAAGGTGTTGCGGATGCGTTTTGGCATCGACATGAACACCGACCACACGCTGGAAGAAGTCGGCAAGCAGTTCGACGTGACCCGCGAGCGGATTCGTCAGATCGAAGCCAAGGCGCTGCGCAAGTTGCGTCACCCCAGCCGATCGGAGCAGATGCGGTCGTTCCTCGATCTGGAGTAAAGGGCGAGGGCATAGGGCCCCGGGCCCAGAAAAGCAAGCGTCCCGCTGAACGCCGCAACCGCGGCGGGGCCGCCGGGGGCTGGCTCGCAGCGTGACCCACAAAGGGCCGGCTCGCCGGCCCTTTGTCGTTGCCGCCCCCTGCTCTTTGTCGGAAACGAAGCATGCAGGCGGCACGACCGCCCTGAATCAGGCAAAATCGGCGACGCGCACGCACGGGCCTATAGCTCAACGGTTAGAGCAGAGGACTCATAATCCTTTGGTTCCAGGTTCGAATCCTGGTGGGCCCACCAAACAAGAGTCCAGGCGGCGCTCTACTTTGGACTGCGGCGCTCCGCGCCGCTTTGGATGCTCTTCGCCGATCCTGACCCAGCCCTGGCAGGTTCACCATTACTCGCGAACCGGCGGCCATTGACGCGCGGTATGCACCAGGGCAAGCACCCATAGCGTGTCCCGCTCGATCTCGTACACCAGCCGATAGCTTGGATGTGGGATCAGTTCTCGCGTGCCGGGAACCTCCCCAGCTCTGCCCATCTCCGGATAAGCAGCCAGCCTTGCAACAGCCTCGCTGAATACTTGATCAATCCGGGCAGCTGCCGCAGGGTTGTCGGCAGCAATGTACTCCCAGATCTCTGACCGATCCTGCTCCGCCTGTCGCGACCAGTAGACAATCACTGGCCAGCTGCGACCTTGTTGCGCCTGGCAGCGAAAGCGCTTTCAACGTCATCATTCGGCCGACCATGGCCGGCTCGCATCGACGCACGTCCGAGTTCAACCTTGTTGCGCAGATAGTCGGCGTACTCGCGCGCCTGGCGGCGTCGTTCGATGTAGTCGCGCATCAACTCACGCACGACCTGAGATGCCGGCCGATCCTCACCGGCCGCCTCAGCCATGAACTCGGCGCGCAAGTCCGGCTCCAGCTTCATCGTGAAAACAGCTTCTTTCGTCATTGCAAGCGATCCGTACTGAGGCGAGGTACTGACCAAGTATATACGAATCAGGAGTTCAATCGAGCGTCCCGATTGACGCCATGGGGCGTGCCACCTAGAATATATGCACATATATTTGGACTGGAGTCGATGGCACAGTTGCATTGCTACCTTCCTGATGAAGATGCCGAATCGTTCCGGCGTCGGGCCACACGTGCCGGCATGAGCGTGTCGCGCTATCTGGCCGAATTGGCGCGCAAGGATCTGGTGTCGGATTGGCCCGAGGATTATTTCCGGCAAGTGTTCGGTCCCGACTTGAACTCACCGATTGAGGTCGCACCGATCGAACGCGGCCCACAGGGTGATTTCGATACCCGGCCTCCGCTGGAATGAAGCTGCTCGACACCGATCTCTGCATCCATCTGCTCAATGCGCGAGAGCCGGCACTGCTGGAACGGTTCCGCTCGCACTCACCGTCGGAGCTGGCGCTGTGCAGCGTGGTTCGGGCCGAACTGCTCTGGGGGGCGCGCAGGAGCGGGCGGGTTGATGACAACCTCAAGCGAGTGCGCCTGT
>JBGTIE010000015.1:0-5416 GCA_041745855.1 Lysobacterales bacterium
TGGCCTCGACGGCCTGCGTTGCGCATTCCGCCTCCAACTGCAGCGATTGCATTGCCAGCGCGCGCACCGCGGCCAGTACAGCGGCCGCCTCGCTCTCGTTGTGAGGCAACCGCTCGAAACCGACCAGATCAGCCAGCGGCAGGCGCAGCTCCAGCCACCACTGGGCGCCGTCCTGAGCGATCGCCAGATCGGCGAGGCCATGTTGGTGCGCACGGTGGGTCAGCGGGGCGGACAGCGAAGAGGGTTCGACGAGTGCCTGGTCTGCGCTGGTTTGCGGGTGCGCGGCAACGGCGTCGGCGCATACGCCAAGCAGCGCGGCAGCGGGCCAGCACAAAGCATGTTTGGCTGTGGGACGGGCTCTGATTCGCATGGTCGGTGGTGCTTTGGGCTAAAGATGTTATAGAATAACATTCCGACGCGCTCCCAAGGTGCGTTTAACAACCCACAGTCTGGTCGAATGATCGGTAGCTTGAGTGACTGGAGCAGTACGCGGCATGCAGGCGAACACAGACACCGTCGAATCATGGGATGAGACCGTTTTGGCCGAGGTTCCCGGACCAGTCAATGTGTGGCCGTGGCTGGACCGCATCGGTGCCGGACTTTCAGTGACCTGCGCGCTGCATTGCCTGGCCGTCCCGATCGTCTTGCTGACCATGCCGGCCGTGCGAGCCAGTCTGAGCAGCTTTGATCCGTCGATGTCAGGCTGGTCCCGTTGGCTGCTCTGGTCGCATCAGGTCGAGTGGATGATGGCGGCAATGGTGATCGGTTTTGCCGGCATCGTGCTGGGCCGCGGCTGGCTTGTGCACGGCCAGGCCAAGGCCTTGCGCTGGTATGCCGCCGGCAGCCTCACACTGGTGCTCGCAACGCTGGAATGGATCAATCTGGGCACGGCGCATGGTTTCCTGCTAGCCATCGGCGGCGGTTTGATCGCATGGTCGCATTGGTCCAATCTGCGCCTGCTGCGCGCCGCGACGGGGCGTTGCAGCGTCGCTGCCTGAAGGACCGGCAAACCAGGTTGCCGGTGCATGACGCGGCTCTTCTGAGCCCTGCTCTCACCAAACACAGGGCTGAGGGCTGAGGGTGTCAGCAAGAGCAGGCGACATCGAGGTCGCCGGCGTTTGTTGCGCGAATAAGCGCACCGACCCGGGGCGACTGGACTCTCACCGACATCCTACGCGCACTGCCGTTGCTCTTCTGACCCCCTCAGCCCTCAGCCCTCAGCCCTGCTCTCGATGCGGTTCGCTTCCCTCACCGACCTACGGCAAGGCCGAAGCTGTCCTGGGCTCTTTCCCGAGTACAACTCGGGGTTCCATTAGCGGCTCTCTGACCCCTGAGCCTCCTCAGCGGAACGCGCGCACGACCAGATCCTTGGCCGTCATCTTCATCTGGTACTGGAAGCGATCGGAGCGGTACAGCGCCCGCAGATAGTCGAAGGCGCGGCCACGCTGGTCGCGGGTGATTCGGGTGATCGCCAGCAGGGGGCTGCCCAGCGTCACTTCCAGCTGATCGGCGATGGTGCCATCGGCAGCTTCGGCTGACAGTGTTTGTTCGACCACACTCAGGTCCAGCCCGATCCGGCGGAACAGGTCCAGGCGCGAATTCTGGCGCAGATTCTCGGCACAGAAGACCGGACCCAGCGGCAAGGTCCAGCTGGTGTAGTGAGCGAAGGGCAGGCCTTCGTTGCTGCGCACGCGAATGGCACGATCGCAGGTGTCGCCAGATTGCAGTGCAAGCGCGTCGAGCACCTGGGGAGGCGGTGCGACGCGGGCAAAGTCGAGCAGGCGGATGCTGGTGGCGCGGCCGATCAGCGCGAGCGAGTCGATCATGCTCACCAATGGCGCCTGCAACAAGGTGGGTGGCTCGCGATAACTCACGTGGCTGCCCAGGCCGCGGCGACGCGTGATCAGCCCCTGCGCGGCCAGTTCGTCCAGGGCGCGCTTGCTGGTGATCCGGGAGACATCGAAGAATTCGGCCAGCTCGGCCTCCCCGGGCAGGCGCGAGGCCAGCCGCAGCTCGCCAGTTTCGATCTTGCGCTTCAGGATCAGGAACAGCTGGTGGTAGAGCGGTTCGGGCTGGCTACGATTGAGTGCGGTGCGCTCGCCTTCGGTGAAGCCGCGCATGCCGGGGTCTCAGCGTTCCGGTTCAGCGGCTGAGTCGTCGGCCTGCAGCAGCGCAAGGTAGGCATCCAGATCGGCGTCGTTGTCGAACAACTGATCGACCGCCAGGTTCTGCACCGCCGCAAACACGCGCTTGACCTGCGGACTGGCGTTGGCGGCGACCACCCGGCGACCGAGCCTGGCCATGTAATTGCGCGCCTTCAGGATCAGCCGTACGCCGGCCGAGCTGATGTATTCGACCCGCTTGAGATCGAAAGCGATGACCTTGGGTTTCTCGGCCAGCGCGGCATCCAGGTGGGGCTCCAGATCGGTGCAGGTTTCCGCATCCAGCCGGCCGATCAATATCAGCACCGTGGTGCCATCCTTGCGGCGGTCGATCAACATCGGTGTCATGCGGCGCTCCTGTCAAACAATCAGTTGGCGGGTGCCAGCGGCACCTTGAAGCTCAGGTGGTTGAAATTGCCACGACGTTCGAAGACACAGTCCCGGGCGAAATGACGGACCAGCGGCAGGCCCATGCCACCTTGCTCGACCGGCGCTTCCAGTGGTGCCTCGAAGGGATCGAAATGGGAGCCATTGTCGACCCACTCGCACCAGACCGTGCTCTCATCGCAGATCAGCCCAAGCTGACACTCGAGCGGCACCTCGCCGCGGCCACTGTGCCTGTACAGATTGACCAGCAGTTCCTCCAGAACCAGGACCAGATCGTCAAGTGCGTCCTCGAACTGGCCAGAGGACTCGGCGAATTCGGTCTGCATCTCGCGCAGCTGACGCAGCAAGGTGCTGACGTCGCGCAACTTGAAGGTCCATTCGGTCCGACCACTGGCATTTGACAGCGATGTGGGCATGAGGCAGCCGGCGGGCGCGGGAGACAGCGGTAGTTTAGCCCGGAAGAGCAGGGCTGAGGGCTGGGTTGACATCAGGGCTGAGGGCTGAGGGCTGAGGTCAGAAGAGCAGGGCCCAGGGCTCAGGGCCCAGGGCCCAGAAAGCCACCTCAATGGAACCCCGAGTTTATTCGGGAAAGGGCCCAGAACAGCTTCGGGCTTGCCCGTAGGATGTCGGTGAGGGAAGCGAACCGCATCAAGAGCAGGGCCCAAGGCCCAGAGAATGGCCGACGACTGGTGCTGTGTCTCCAATCACCAATCGAAAGCGAGCAGCACAACATCGCCTCGAAACAGCCAGCCTGACCCCTCAGCCCTCAGCCCTCAGCCCTGTTTCAACGCAAACCAACTCCCGGCTGAACGCCACAGCCATGACTTCCGGCACATTCATTCTTCGGTCAGAAATCGGGGCGCAGTTTTTGGGTCGCAGGCCGGCCCGGCGCTTTTGGGTACGCACTGCCCGGAATCGGCCGGATTGGCGTGGTGCCTGTCGGTGACGACCCGGTGGACAGGGGGAAGACGTCATGACTGTGATGATCAACGCGCGATCGGGCATTCATCCGCGACCAGGCTTGTTTGCGCATCAGGCCTTTCAGCTGCGACCACGACGAATTGCCGCGTTGTGGGCCACGGTGGTACTGCATGTGGTGGTGCTCGGTACGATGTGGCTGGTGCGACCCGATCCTGGTTTGCCCGAGGTCAAGCCGCGGCCGGTGGAAACGATCAGCTTCACGCCGGTCGAGATCGTCCCGCCGCCGCCGATTCCGCCCGAGCCCGAGCCAGAGAGGCTGATTCGTCCGGAGCCATTGCCCTTTACGCGCACCCCACCACCGCCACCGGTGCTGGATATGGAAGCAGGTGCACCGACGGAAGTCATACCGGTTCCGGCTCCAGTCGTGCACGATCCGCTGGCGCCGATAGCGACGACCGCGATCACTCCGATCGAAGCGATGTCGACCGAGGCGGAACCTCTGGGCCTGCGCGAAGGCATCGACTATCAATGTCGCAAGCTCAACTACCCGGTCTCCGCCGCGCGTCAGAACCTGGAAGGCACGGTCGGACTACGCCTGCGGATCAATCGTGGCGGCAGTCTGGTGGCCGCCGAGATCGCCCGCTCCAGCGGTCATCGGGTGCTGGACATTGCCGCAATGCGCTGGGTGCGCGGCTGCACCTTCACCCCGCCGGCGCTGGACGGCGGATCGATGGAGGCGGTTGCCCGGATGCCGGTGGAGTTCGTCTTGCGCTGAGGGCGGACCAAGAGCGCCAGCCGCCTCGCGCATTGTGGGCCGGGGTGGGAATCGGGCCGGGCGGGCGCGAGGAACCGGCTGCGTGGGCCGCGATCCTGTGCAGTCCCGCAATTCCCACCCCGGCTGCATCACTCCGACAGCCGATAGCGCACGATCGGCACCGGGGACAGCTCGCTCAGCACGTAGACGTTGCGACAGTCCTTGTCGAAAGCGAGCGACTCGGCCTGGGGTAGTGGCAGCAGTGCCAGTGCCCTTGGCTGTTGGTCGGTGATGCCGTGGTCCCAGCCCTCGGCTGGACGGCTGTAGCGCTGGATGGAGCCGTAGGTCAGGATCCACAGCTCCTCGCCGGAGCAGTTGAAGTCCATCGCGGTCGGCTGATGGCGGTAGCGGTTGAATCCGGTGCCCTCGTGCAAGTCTGCCTCGGTCAGCCGCGGCATCTGCGCCAGCGGGCCTATCTCGCGCACGACCTGCGGGCCCTGAGGCTGCAGATCGAAGCGGTACAGGCGCGGTGGCTTGGTCCGTTTGCTGACCAGGTAGCCGACTGGCCGGGTCGGATCGATCGCCAGTGACTCGACATCATGCGGCTCGTCCGGGTAGCTCAGTTGCAGCGAGTACTCGACCTTGGCGGTGCTCTCGGTGGCCGGCAACAAGGGCTCACGCAACACGTGGACCAGGACGCTGGATCGGACCCCACCGTTGTCGCCGACGTCGGCGATCGCCAGATGCGGGCCGTCGCCATGGTCGTAGGCGGCCAGGTCCTCCCAATCATGATTGCGCACGTCGACTTCGAAGGTGGCGCGCAACTCGCCTTCGGGGCTCAGCGCAAACAGCAGCGGTCCATTGCCACTGTCATTGATCAGCCAGAGAATGTCGGCATCGCGGCGAGATCCGGCGGCACCGCTGACTTCCGCCAGCAAGGGCTCGTTCAGGATCCCGCTGATACTCACTGTGGGTTTGTCCGACGCCGCTGCACGATCCTGTTCGGCCGGGGCATGGCCGAGCAACAAGGCCAGAATGAAGTCCTGCAGGATCATCGATCCGCCGTGACCGGTTCGGCCGCCGCGACCTGCAGGCTGGTCAGCAATTCCAGCGTTGCGTAGAAGCGGGTCGGGTCACCGTCGCCCACCGCCAGCGCGATGTGGCCGCTGCCGAAGCCCGCCAGGGCGGCATC
>JBGTIE010000016.1:0-2295 GCA_041745855.1 Lysobacterales bacterium
CGCCGAAGCACGGACCCGCAATGACGCTCGACTCGATTTCCTGGGCCCCTGGCAGGCACCGGCTACGGGGCGGATCAGCGGCGTGTACGGCAGCCAGCGAATCCGTAACGGCGTGCCCGGATCACCCCACTTTGGTCACGACATCGCCGCACCCACCGGCACGCCGGTACTGGCGGCCGCCACCGGCGTGGTCAGTCTGGTCGGGCCGGACATGGTGCTGCCCGGCAACACGGTCCTGCTCGACCACGGCCATGGCGTCAGCACGGTCTACATCCACCTGAGCCGTATCGACGTCGCCGAAGGTCAGCGTGTGCAGGCTGGTGAGGTGATCGGCGCCATCGGTGCCACCGGCCGCGCTTCCGGCCCACACCTGCACTGGGGCCTGAACTGGTTCGACATCAAGCTCGACCCGGCGCCGCTGCTGGGCCAGTAAGCGCCCGCGGGAAGTCAGCGCCTTGAATGATCAGCTTTCGGCGGTGGACCGGCTGAGGGCCCAGGGCCCAGGGCACAGGGCCCAGAAGAGCGGCTTCGACGCGAGCTTGCGGGACCCCGAAGAGCGGCTTCGAAGCGCGCTTCCTGGGCCCTGGGCCCTGGGCCCTGGGCCCTGTGCTCTGGGCCCTCTGCTGAAGTCGGCCTAGCTCAGCCGGCGCCCCCGAGCACCCACGCGAGCAAGGGGAGCCCGGGCAGGGCTACCAGTACGCCGTAGCCGACCATCGCTGCGGCCAGATTCGGCGCGAGTTTGTAGCGCATGGCCAGCGCGCCGGCGGTGACCATCGACGGCATCGCCGATTGCAGTACGCCGACCGAGCGCAACGGTTCGGGGGCGCTGACGGCGGCGAGCACGATCCAGGCCAGCAGCGGCCACAACAGCATCTTCAGCGACAACCCGAAAGCCAGCGGTACCAGCTCCTCCTTCGGTGGCACCAGCCGGAAGGCGAGGCCCACCGCGAATAGCGCCAACGGCACCAGCAGCGAGGCGATGCGCTCGAGCAGGGTGATCAGCCAGGCCGGCTCGGGCAGCGGCAGGAAGCCCAGCACCAGCGCGATGAAGGCCGGGAAACGCAGGAACTTCAGCGCCACCGCGCCCACACCGGGTCGCTCCTCACCGCCGTAGTAGGCCGTGGCCGCCAGTCCCAGCGTCGACAGGGTCACGAAGGTGCCAAGTTGGTCGTACACCACCGCCGCCGACAGCGCCTCGGCACCGAGCAGCCCCTGCACCATCGGATAGCCCATGAAGGCGGTGTTGCCGAGCATGCAGACCAGTACCAGACAGCCTTCGATCTGTCTGCTCCAGCCGCGCCAGCGCGCGACCAGTCGCACCAGCCACCAACTCAGCATGGCCAGCCCGACCGGCAACACGATCAGCAATACCAGCCGCGGATCCCAATCCAGCCGGGTGACTGCCAGATAGACCAGCGCCGGCAGGCAGATGTCGAGCACGAAGCGGTTGAATACCTCGCCGGCCTGGTCGGGGAACAACTGGAGCTGGCGACTGAGCACCCCCAGCGCCAGCATGCCCCCGATCAGCAGCAGCGCATCGATCAGCATCGATGGAGGTCGCCCGCGCGAGAAGCGAGCGGCGCAGGGCCGTGAACGCGAACTGGTCCGACCATTTCTCAGCTCCTGAGACAGCAAGGCGCAAGCCTACCCGTCCCAACCCAAACTTGGAGCACGACGATGGTCTCTTTTCCCGCGGTGGTCTCGATTCCGACCGTGGCTTCGATTCGAGGCGAACAGGGTCCGCTGCGCTACGCCGTGGCCTGCTGGGCGGTCATGGCTCTGCTGTGCGCCCTGCTGCCAGCGCAGATCCAGGCGCAATGGGGGTTGCTGCTGTCGCCCTGGTTCTGGGCCATGCTGACGATCATTGCCTGGCAATTGCGACAGCCACGGACACCCCGGACCCGTCATCGCCTCCGCCGCCACCGAGGTGCCACCCGTCGCTCCCGTCGCAGCCGCGAAGCGGCCCGGAAAGACCGCTCGGCGGTGGCTTGATTCGCTGGAAAAGCCGTTTTAGGTTTTACGTTTTAAGTTTTAGCCCGGATGTTTCATGAACCTGCGTAGCGAGGTCGCCAAGGGCGCGTCGTGGTGCGGTCCGCGGACCGTTTGGCAGTGAAGGCGTAGTTTGCTCTACGTTGAGCTGACAAACGGGAGCAGACCGCGCCACGGCGTGATGATTGGCGGCCGCAGTAGCAGGTTCATGAAATATCCGGGCTAGGACATTCGCAGCTGTCTGGCATACGCCGCCGCACGCGAGGCACACGAAATCAGGTTGGTCAGTGCCGCGTGAAGCTGCTG
>JBGTIE010000017.1:0-1771 GCA_041745855.1 Lysobacterales bacterium
GACGTTCAGCGTGCTTGCTTCCGTGATCGGCGCACCCTTTCGCATGATGCAGATGGCCATCGCCTTCACGCTGCTGCCGCGCCTCCGGGCTGCGGTGAGCCGCATTGAGGCGCGCCAGCTGATTCGCGCGGAAATCGGCATCGCCCTCGTCATCTGCTTTTCGGGCACGGCCGTGGTCCTGCTTTTCGGCCCGTGGGTCATCAATGCGATCGTGGGCGACCGCTACGACATCGGTCTGTCTCTATACGTGGCCGCCATCCTTTCCGGCTACGCCAAGATCCTGCAAGGCACCGCGCTCGCCGTGGTCAACGCGCTCGGCAGCGCGCACACGCTCAATGTCATGAGCGCCGCGTCCTGGTCGTCGATCGGCGTGGCAATCCTCGCCGCCTGGGCTTTGCTGCCCTTCGGGTTGGAGGGCATCATCTACGGGGTGGGCATCGGCTGGCTGGTCCAGGCGCTGGTGGCGCTCTGGCTGACGCGCCGTGTGCTGGACGAGCGCTTCGGCAAAATCAAGGCCGGCGAGCCGCTCGTTGCCGACAGTGCCTAATGATGGTTTGCCGGGCTTTTAGCCGCGCTTGGCCGGCAGCAGGCCCTGCTCGCGATACCAGGCGACCGTGCGGGCGAGCCCTTCATCGAGCGTCACTTGCGGCGCGTAGCCCAGGCGCTCCTGCGCCTTCTTGATGTCGAAGGCCCGGTTGTTCTTGAAGAAGCGCACGCGGCGGACGTGCAGCGGTGGCTCGATTCACAACGGCGCGCAGAGCTTTTCGCAGAGAGAGGTGGCTCGGCAAATCTACACAGTAGGCTGAGTGGCATTCTGCCTGAAGGCGGCCAGAGTGGCTGTCGAACAGGAGATCTGATGACGAAGCGAACTCGCCGGAACCACAGCTCGGTATTCAAGGCGAAGATGGCTTTGGCTGCCGTGAAGGGTGAGGGTGAGGCCGAGCTGGCGCAGCAGTTCGACGTTCACCCGAACCAGATCACGACGTGGCGCGGCCAGCTGCTGGAAGGCGCTGCGGGGGTTTTCGGATCGGATGACCACAGCGAGCCGGCGGAACCGGCGATCGACGTGAAGACGTTGCACGCGAAGATCGGGGAGTTGACGCTGGCGAACGATTTTTGTCCGGGACGCTCGGCAAGGCCAGACTGTTGCCGGGCGCAAAACGATGATCGACCGTTCACACGCCTTGCCGGTGACACGCCAAGCGCGGGCGTTGGGGATCAGCCGCGGCAGCGTATACTATCTGCCACGGCCGACCTCGGTTGCCGACCTCGCCATCATGCGACGGACGATGAGCTGCATATGGATTTGCGCAGCAACTTTTCGGACGGGCTCTGAGCTCGCGCAAATAGGCCCCGAGCGACATGTCGCAGACCGCGGCCATGGTGGCCCTCGCCTGCATGTCGTTCATCACCCGCCGCTTCTGGGCCGCAGCCGCCCCCAGCAGGCGCACGTCGCTGCACGCCGCGAGCAGCAGCAGGAGCACCGCGGCCCCGATGAGCGTTCGCATCGTTTCGTTCGACCTCCTGCAGGACTGAAAAAACTAAGAAAAATAAACCTTTCCTTGCAGTCCACAAGCGCTCAACCGCCGCGCAGCACCTTGAGGTGATTGATCAGCCCGTTGGTCGAGGCATCGTGGCTGTCGACCAGCGCCTCGCCCGCGAGCTCAGGCAGGATTCTTCCTGCCAGCACCTTGCCGAGTTCCACCCCCCACTGATCGAAGCTGTTGACGTCCCAGATCACCCCTTGGACGAAAATCTTGTGCTCGTAGAG
>JBGTIE010000018.1:0-2737 GCA_041745855.1 Lysobacterales bacterium
CTCGCTGACCGCTAGTGCCGAGCGCATCTCGGCCGCCAGCAGCGGCCGCAGCCAGCGCTCACGCTGCTCCTCGCTGCCATGCAGGCTGAGCAGTTCAATACTGCCGCTGTCGGGCGCGGCGCAATTGAACACCTGCGGCGCCAGCAGCGAGCGCCCCATCGCCTCGGCCAACGGCGCATATTCCAGGTGGCTCAAACCGGCACCGTAGCGGGTATCGGGCAGGAACAGGTTCCACAAGCCCTGTGCTCTGGCGCGTTGCTGCAAGGGCTCGAGTGCGTCAAAGGGCAGCCAGCGAGTCTGCGGGTCGTCCTGCAATGCCGACCACTCGGTCTCCAGCGGCAGCACTTGCTCGTTGATAAAGGCCTGCAGTCGGCCAAGCAACTCCCGCGCGCGGGCACTGATTTCGAACATGAGTGCATCCTGATTTGAACCGGCAGCATAACGCGGCGGAGCGTTCCAGCTTGCGGAAACCAGCTGCGGTTCACCAAGTTTCACGTCCGGCGTGGCTGGAAAGCACCCGCCTTGATTTAATCCGACGCTTTCGTCAACGCCGAACGAGCTCCGGGTCGGGGTCGGGGTCGGAATCGGTCCTTGCCCGGCGTATCCGACTGCTTCCTCGTAAACCGTGTAGCCACGCCGCCCCTGCGTTGTCAGCATCCCCACGATCTGATCCAGTGCGGCGGTACTCCCTGAGGACGTTGTCCATGACTGCCCGGTACACGGCATGTCGTTAGTGGCCAATCCCGTTGGCGCCACGATTCCGATTCCGATTCCGATTCCGACCCCGACGCCCGGCTCCGCACCGCGGTATCAGCTTGAATCGCACCCGAACTTAATGTGTTGACTTAGGTAAGTCTCCTAAGTTATTCTTTCTACGCACGATTCAGCACATCGTGACGATTACCAGCCACGCGCAGGATGCGCGCATAATTATAAACGCCTCGATATGAGGCTTGGGGGCGAACCTTGCGGATCGCCCCTTTTTGTTTGTGCGCTGCTGGCGATCTGTGACGCCCGTCATCGGCTAAGCTCTGGCGGCACTTGCGCTGAATGGACCGACCCCGTGCTGCCCTTCCTGCGCTCGCTGCTGTTCACGATGCTCGACAGCCTGCGCGACCTGCTACCAGTCATCGCGGTTGTCGCCTTCTTCCAGATCATCGTGCTGCGTCAACCATTACCCGAGTCGGTGTCGCTGATCGATCTTGTCACCGGCTTGCTGCTGGTGGTCGTCGGGTTGACCCTGTTCGTGCGAGGCCTGCAGCTAGGCCTGTTTCCCATCGGCGAACAACTCGCGCATGAATTCGTCAGCAAGGCCTCGGTGGCATGGCTGATGGCCTTCGCCTTCGCGCTGGGTTTCGGTACGACCGTGGCCGAACCGGCGTTGCTGGCCATTGCCGCGAAAGCGGCCGAGGCGATGGCGGATGCCGGCGCGATCACGACCGGCCGCGCCAGTGAAGCCGGCTTTGCGCTGGGCCTGCGGCTGATCGTGGCGGTGTCAGTGGGCGTCGCGGTGATGATCGGGGTGCTGCGGATCCTGCGCGGCTGGCCGCTGCACCTGATGATCATCGCCGGGTACGTGCTGGTGCTGCTGCTGACACTGTTTGCGCCGCGCGAGATCATCGGCATCGCCTATGACGCCGGCGGCGTGACCACCTCGACCATCACCGTACCGATGCTGGCCGCGCTGGGGGTGGGCCTGGCCTCGGTGATCAAGGGCCGCAACCCGATCATCGATGGCTTCGGGCTGATTGCCTTCGCCTCGTTGACCCCGATGCTGTTCGTCCTTGCCCTCGGCGGCGTTCTGCAAGCGTGGTACTCGACATGACTTTTCTGCAGGCGCTGTCCTCGACCCTGTTCGATGTATTGCCGATCGTGGTGATCATCTTCGGCTTCCAGTATCTGGTGATCCGGCAGCGGGTGGAGCATCTGGCCAGAGTCCTGACCGGCTTTGCGCTGGTGCTGATCGGCCTGGCCTTGTTCCTGCTCGGGTTGGATCATGCCTTGTTCCCACTGGGCGAACTGATGGCGCAGCAGCTGGCCACGGAGGAATTTCTGCCCAAGCTTGCGTCCGGCGCAACGCGGCACTGGTCGGACTACTACTGGATCTACTTCTTCGCCTTTGCGATCGGCGCCAGCACGACGATCGCCGAACCGGCGCTGATCGCGGTGTCGCTCAAGGCCCAGGAAATCTCGGCCGGATCAATCCGGGCGCTGCCCTTGCGCATGGCGGTGGCGGTGGGCGTCGGCGTGGGAATTTCGCTCGGCGCCTGGCGCATCGTCACCGGCTATCCGATCTACTGGTTCATCATCGTCGCCTATTTGCTGGTTATCGTGCAGACGATCAAGGCACCGCGCATCATCATCCCACTCGCATACGATTCGGGCGGCGTGACCACCTCGACCATTTCGGTACCGATCATCGCCGCCCTCGGTCTCGGACTGGCAGCACAGGTTCCCGGGCGCAGCGCGCTGGCCGATGGCTTCGGGATGATCGCACTGGCCTCCCTGTTCCCGATTGCCAGCGTGCTGGCCTATGCCCAGCTCGCCGCCTGGCGTGAGCGTCGCATTATGGCCAAACCGCCCGCTGCGCTGGATTCCGAAGGAGAAGACCCGTGAAGTTCAAACTCATCCTTGCCGTATGCGACGACAAGCACAGCGAACGGATCATCGACGCCGCCCGCGGCGCCGGCAGTTCCGGCGCGACGATCATCAGCAGCGCGCGCGGCGAGGGCCTGCG
>JBGTIE010000019.1:0-6161 GCA_041745855.1 Lysobacterales bacterium
GTACGCTCGCGACCCTGCTGGTGCGCCGGCTCACCTCGCTCTATGACGTACGCGCAGCCGAGGTCGATCTGGACGATCTGGTCAAGGCCGCTGGCGGCAAGATGCGCGGTGGCAGCGCGCTGGTGCTGGCGATCGGCGGCAATGCGCTGAAGGCCTTCCCCGGCATCGGCACGATCAGCGGCGGGCTGGTCCATGCGCTCGCCTACGGCATGATCTTCACCAGCCTTGGCCGGGCCCTGGTCGATACTCTGGATCGCAATGGTGAACTGGATCGCTCGGCGGTGCTGGAGCGCTTCGATCGCGCGATCAGCGATCAGGGCAGCCTGGCGCGGCAGGCGCGGGTGCTGCTGCCCTTGCTGCGCGAATCCTGGAGCGAGCAGCGCAGCACGGCGCGTCTGAACAAGGAGAGTGACGGATGAACCGGCCATTCTTGCGCGAGTTGACGATCGCGGTACTGCTCTGCAGCAGCCTGAGCCCGACCGCGATCGGCGCAACGTGGACGGTCGACCAGGCCCACAGCAGCGTGCTGTTCTTCGTCCCGCATTTCGACCTGGCGCGCTCGATCGGCCGCTTCAACCAGATCGACGGCGAGTTCAACATCGACGCGCGCGATCCGGCGCGTAGTACGGCGGTGGTGCGCATAGCCGCCGCCAGCCTGGACATGGGCGATGCGCGCTTCACCGAGACGATGCTGGGCGCGGACTGGTTCAATGCGGCGCAGTATCCGCAGGTTCATTTCCAAAGTGGCACTGTGACGGCGCTGGGCGATGACCAGTGGCAGGTCGACGGTGAGCTGCGCATCCGCGGTACCTCCGGCCCGGTCAGCCTGCGGTTGGAACGCTACCGCTGCGCCACCCCGCCGCTGACCGGTCGCTACAGCTGCGGCTACAGTCTCAGCGGGGAACTGGACCGCCACGAATTCGGGCTGGACCGCCACAAGCGCTTCGTCGGCGACACGGTGGAGCTGCGTATCGAGCTTGAGCTGCAAAGGGAGAATCCTCGTGCCGGTCGGAAACACAAGCGCTGAGTGGGGTGCGGTCAGCAAGCTGCTGCATTGGCTGATGGCGCTGGGCGTGATCGCGGGCGCGGCGATCGCGCTGATCTCCGAAGACCTGTCCTCCTCGCGCCAGCGCTATGAATGGATGGTCTACCACAAGTCCATCGGTCTGACCCTGCTCGGCCTGCTGCTGCTGCGACTGGCCTGGCGCCTGTCCAATCCGACCCCGACGATGCCGTCCGGGACGCCCGCCTGGCAGCACTGGGCGGCCAAGATCAGTCATGGTCTGCTCTATCTGCTGCTGCTGTGGATGCCGATCACCGGCTGGCTGGCGCACAGTGCATCCGGCCTGCCGTTGAAGTGGTTCGGGCTGTTTCGGGTACCGGGCCTGATCGACAAGGATTCCGGCGCCAAGCACCTGGCCGAGGACCTGCATGAGATCGGCGTCTGGGTGCTGGCAGTGCTGTTTGTGCTGCATGTGCTGGCCGCGCTCAAGCATCATTTCATCGACCGCGACAACGTGCTGCGCAGGATGTTGCCCTGGGTCAGGCTGCGGCATTGATGCCAACTCTGCGACTCGGATGGAGACGCGGCCGCCGGCGCGAAGACTACTGGCCCGAAAATCGTGCACTACGCGCGCCGGAACCGCGCTACCTCCAACCTGTGCTCTGCGCTTCCGAACGAGCGCCAGAGCCTTCCGCATCCAAGCTATCCAGCATTCCGAGGAGTGTTCATGCATCAGCTCAACGCCATTTTGTGTCGCGGTCGCCAGACCGTTCAACCGGTGACTAGAACCCGCCATCGAGCCATCGGCTGGCTCGCCGCTTGCCTGCTCGCCGGCGCCCAACTCGCCACCGCGAGCAGCTACACGGTCGGCCGGGAGGACTCGCAGCTGAACTTCCATGGCTCGGTTTCAGGCGAGCGTTTTGACGGCCATTTCAGCCGCTTTGGGGGCAGCATCCAATTCGACCTGACCGACCTGACTGCCACCCGTTTCGACATCGGAATCGAAGTGGCTTCAGTCGACACCGACAGCGAAGAACGCGACGAGGTGCTGGTCAGCTCCGAATGGTTCGACCCGGACGCTCACCCGCAGGCGAAATTCGTCGCCGAAGGCGCGGTCCGCGTTGGCGAAGGCTGGGCAAGCGAAGGCAAACTGACCCTGCGCGGCCTCAGCCATCCCGTCCGATTCCACTTCCAGCTCAGCCCCGACGGCCAGCGCCTGCAAGGCCACGCCGACCTCAACCGGCTCGACTGGAAGTTGGGCGGCGAGGAATGGGCCGATGACGAGTTGGTGGGGTATGAGGTCAGGGTGGAGGTGGATGTGGTGCTCAGGGCCCCAGTGTTGGAGTGATACGACTGGGATACCCGAAAACTCAGCGTAGAGGGCCCAGGGCACAGGGCACAGGGCCCAGAAGAGCAAGGGCTCGGGCCCCAAGTTCGGGCCGGCCCGTGGCGGGACCCGGCTCTTCTGGGCCCTGGGCCCTGAGCCCTGGGCCCTGCTCTTCTGACCCTCAGCCCTGCTCTCAGATGAGCTTCAACTCCAACGCCTTCAAAACCGCCCGAGTCCGATCTCTCACCCCAATCTTGGACAAGATATTGGACACGTGATTCTTGACCGTGCCTTCGGCCACGTCGAGCGAACGGGCGATTTCCTTGTTGCTGTAGCCGCCGGCCATCAGGCGCAGGATCTCGGTTTCGCGCTCGGTCAGCGGATCGGGTTGGTCCAAACTGGCGAAACGGTTGTCGAGGTTCTCGATGCCCTTGAGCAGCCGCTCGGTCACGACCGGCTGGACCAACGATCCGCCGGCGGCGACGGTCTGGATCGCACCAACCAGTTGCTGCAGCGAGACATCCTTGAGCAGGAAGCCGCGGGCGCCGGCGCGCAGGCCGGACAGGACCAGCTGGTCGTCATCGAAAGTCGTGAGGATGATCGTCGGCGGCAGCTTGCCGGCCGCGCCGAGTTCCTGCAGCACGTCGATGCCTGACTTGCCAGGCATCCGGATATCCAGCAGAACGACGTCCGGCGCTGCCTCCGGGATCATCTCGATCGCCTCGATGCCGTCGGTCGCCTCGCCGATTATGTGTATGTCATCGGCCAGTTCCAGCAGGCTTCGTATACCCTGGCGCACCAGGGTCTGATCATCCACCAGGAAAACATTGATCACGCTGTAGACTCCATCGGTAGCCATGCCATCAGTACAAAACCCATCCCAGGGCTGCTTTCCACATCCAGGTGACCGCCCAGCTGGGCGACCCGTTCCTGCATTCCCTTCAAGCCGTTGCCGGCCTTCAACGACGCGGTGCCGCGACCGTCATCACGGGCGACCACTTCCACGCCCTCATCGCTCAGGCGCAGGTCGAACCACAGATTGTGCGCCTGCGCGTGCTTGACCGCATTGGTGATCGCCTCCTGCGCCAACCGCATGACCACCTGAGCCTGCCGCGGATCGACCAGGGTCCGCTCGGCCGGCAGGTTCAGATGGATTGTCGGACGCGGCAGACCCTCGACCAACCGGTGCAGCGCCTGGCCGATGTCGACCTTGTCGCCTTCGCGCAGGGTGCTGACCACCTGACGCACGTCGGTCAACAGCAGCTTGCTCAGCGCCTGCGCGCGCTCCACATGGGACAGCGCCTTGCCTTCAACCAGATGGCTGGCGACCTCCAGATTCAGGCTCAGCGCGGTCAGATGATGACCGACCAGATCGTGCAGCTCGCGTGATATCCGCAGGCGCTCGCCGGTGCGCTCGCTCTCGGCCAGCATCAGCTGTGCCCCGCGCAATTCGGCGTTGACCCGCCACAGCTCTTCCCGGTCCTCGGCCTGGCGCCGGGCGACTACCGAGGTGATGAAGGCGAAACTTGAGAAGCCCAGGTACAACCCGGCCTGCAACAACGCTTCGAGCAACGAGAAATCGGCTCGGCTGACAAACACTGGAATCATCGCCAGGCTCTGCGCCACCAGCCAGACGATCGCCCACGCCAGCGTCAAGGCCCATGGCAGCACGCCGGCCGACACCAGCAGCAGGATCGCGCCGATGCCACCCTGAGTCAGATAGCTCACCGCCACTGCCGCTGCGGCCATCACCGGCAGCAGCAGCAGAAACACCCATCGCCGGCCTTCGTTGGCCAACTCGCGCATCGACAACCAGTAGGCAATACCGAAAGCCAGCCAGGCAATCCACCAGCCGATCACGGTCACCGCCTGCGGATTGCTGTCGAACAGCCGGGTGCGCAATACCAGCGGCACGCCCACGCAGATCCAGGTGAACAGGCCCGCGTAGCGAAGCAGGCGCAGATGCCCTTGTTGTAGCGCGCTCATGCGGGAACAACCCGGCCGTCACCGGCCTTGCCGACGATCGGGGGAGTTGTGACGCTCGATCGCGGAGCAGGAACGGCCACGGCGCATTGTTTTCCGGAAGAACCACACCGACTAGCCTACGTCCAAGGTGGCCTCCGTCGCCAGCGACAATGGTCACGGGGCGCGCTCGCAGGATCGTGAGCGAAGAGCAAAGCGCTGTCAGGCCAGCGCACTCCAAATGTGAGCCGCGCGCCACCTTTTGGAGTGCGGCGACCTGGCGCCGCTTTGCTCTTGGGTTGAGGGCTGCCCTCAACCGCACCAGCGCGCCAAGCCCCACGACCGCGTGCGAGCCAAACTGATGTTTCCGCGCCAGTTCGGAGCAATCCGAGCAGTGGGGTCGTACTCGTACTCAGCATCGCGGTACTCGTACTCGTACTCGAAGCCATCACGCTGCTTTCGAGTACGAGTACGATTACGAGTACGAGTAGGAGTAGGAGTACGAACACGATCGTTGGCGAAAAACCGATGTCCGCCGCGATCATGTCACCTACATCAGCTTGATTCGCACCCGCCGCAGCCGCCCGCCCTGCCAGTCCATCCCCCAACATGCGATACTTGGCGCTTGGCTGGCCAGGCGGTGTCCGCTGCGGTTGGCTTTGTCCGCGTTGGCCGCGGCGCGAACCGCAGCGATGCGGATCGAGGCTGCGCCAGTCACCAATCGGTTTTTGCTGCAAAGGTACCCGCCGATGTCGATCGTCCTGCGAGATGTCGAGGAAAAGGATCTGGCGAACATACTCCGCCTCAACAATGCTGCAGGAATGTCGATACTGCCGATAGAGATGAGCCGACTGGAGCAACTTGAGCGGGTGGCGCGCTACTTCCGCGTGGCCGAGGTCGATGGCGAAGCGGCCGGTTTCCTGGTCGGACTGACCCCGGAGGCCGAGTACGACAGCCCCAACTTCCTCTGGTTCAGCTCGCAATATGGCGACAGCGGCTTTCTCTACATCGACCGGGTCGTCGTGGTCGATCGCTTCCGCCGCCACGGCATTGGTCGGGTGCTCTATTGCGACGTGCTGAGCTTCGCCGAGGTGCGTTTCCCGATCCTGACCTGCGAAGTGTTCATCGAGCCGCGCGACGACATCTCGCTGATCTTCTTTGGCACCAATGAATTCAGCGAAGTTGGCCAGCAGCAGGCCAGCGGGCGCCGGGTCAGCCTGATGACCAAGCCGCTGCGGCCGTTCGAGTTCGTGCAGCGAAGCTATCTGGCGAACGGGCGCCACACGCAGTTGCCTACTTACGTCCGGGAAGACCGGATCAGCCGCCGCGAGGCACGCTGGGCGGAGCGGATGAGCGCATGAGCAAGGCGATATCGGCCTTCGGGGAGGAGGTCGGCGAGGCACCACCCTGCGAGCTGCGCCAGGCCCAGTTTGGCCTGTTCCTGCTGCGCATCTTCGAGCTCGATTGGTGGGCCGTGCAGGGCTATGTGGCCGATCGGGTCGGTAGCGCGCCGGGATTGCTGCAGCATGCGGCGATCGTGCTCGATGTCGACCAATTGCCGCAGTGGCCGAGCGCCGAGCAGGCGGCCGACCTGCTGGTGCGCTTGCGTGCCGCCGGCCTGCAACCGATCGCGCTGGCTACCGACCCGGGCGAGAATTCGCTGCAGCTCGCCCGATTGTTCGGTCTGCCAGCCATTCCTGCCGAGCGCGGTCGCCGTCGCGGTCGCGCCGAGAGCAAGGCGCAGGATTCGACTGACTCGGCCATGTCCCGAAGCGAGGACAGCAGCGCGCAGCCAGTGGTGATCGAAACGGTGCCCGACAGCGCGCCGGCAGCGATCCAGATCCGGCCGCCAGACCCGCCAGCGCCGCC
>JBGTIE010000020.1:0-3162 GCA_041745855.1 Lysobacterales bacterium
GGCTTCGGCGATGACGCGGCCGGCCAGGCCACTGACCGCCATGCCGTGGCCGGAGTAGCCCTGGGCGTAGTAGATGTTCGGTTGCAGCCGGCCCCAGTCCGGGGCGCGGTTGGCGGTAATCGCCAGATTGCCGCCCCACAGATGCTCGAAACCTACATCGGCCAGCTGCGGGTAGACCTTGCGCATCCGGCTCAGCATGACGGTGCGCAGGCCGGGTGGTTCGATGCTGGAATAGCTCGCCCGGCCGCCGAACAGCAGGCGGTGGTCGGAAGACAGGCGGAAGTAGTCGAGCGCCCAGTTGGTATCGGCCACCGCGATGTTTTTGCGGATCAGCGATCGCGCGCGCTCCGCGCCCAGCGGTGGGGTGGCCGCAATGTAGGTACCGACCGGCATCACGCGGGCGTGCATCTCAGACGCCAATCCGTGGACATAAGCGTTGCCAGCGAGTACCAGAAAGTCGGCCCGCACGCAGCCGTCGCGAGTGTGCAGCGCAGGCTTGGCCCCGCGTTCGATCCGGGTCGCCGCCGACTGCTCGCAGATCCGCACACCCGCGGCGAGCGCGGCCCGGGCCACGCCGAGGGTGTAGTTGAGCGGATGCAGATGACCGCTGCGGGCGTCAAACAGACCGCCCAGATAGCGCGGACTGGCCAGTTCCTGCCGCAGTTGCTCGCCATCCCACCACTGGGTCGGGTAGTCATAGCGCTCGGCCATCCCGGCCTGCCAGTGCTTGAGTTCGGTGATATGACGCGGCTTGATCGCGACATGCACATGGCCGGGGTGCCAGTCGCAGTCTATCGAGTACTTTTCTATCCGATGCTGGACCAGATCCACTGCCTCCACCGACCAGTCGAACAATCGCCGCGCATCGGCCGGACCGAGTTGCGACTCCAGCGTCGGCTGCTCACAGCCATAGCCGGGAATGATCTGCCCCCCACTACGCCCCGACGCGCCCCAACCGATCCGCTCGGCCTCCAGCAAGACGACCGAATAGCCTGCCTCCGCCAGTTCCAGAGCCGCCGAAAGACCGGTCAACCCGCCACCCAGGACCGCGACGTCGGCTTTCAAGTCGCATTCAAGCGGGGGTTGGGGCGGGAAAGGGGAGGCGGTTGTTTGGTACCAGTTTTCGTTCATGGTTGTCAGAAAAGACTGTTTTAGATTTTAGGTTTTAGGGTTAAATCAAGTGCAAGAGCAAGAGCTGCCGCTCGAATTCGGTCGATAACTGGCCGCCCACGCTGCTGCTCTCGCTCTACCCTAAAACCTAAAACGCTCTTGCTTTCAAAGCGTGCGCAAGTACCACCGATACTCCAGATCCGTAACCTCCCGATTGAAACTCCGCAACTCCTTGAGCTTCTGTTGCCCATAGATATGCCGGAAATCGCTGCCGAAATGGCGGGCGATGAAATCGCTGGCAAGGAAGTCGTTGATCGTGTCACGCCAGTACAGTTCGCGCAGTTCGGTCTGTTCGTAAGCGTTGCCGGTGACCGGTGGGCCGGGATCGGCGGGGTGGTCGAGGCCGTCGAGGATGCCGGCGAGGATTGCGGCGGTGATCAGGTAGGGGTTGGCATCGGCGCCGGCGATGCGGTGCTCGATGCGCACGTTGGCCGAGTCGCTGTAGGGGATGCGCAGGGCGACGGTGCGGTTGTTGAAGCCCCAGCAGTCATTCAGCGGGACGAAGGCGTTCAGCACGAAGCGTCGATAGCTGTTGGCGTGCGGGGCGAACAGCAGCATCGCCTCACGGCTGCTGCGCTGCAGGCCGGCGATGCCGTGCAGCAGCGCGGGCACCGGGTTATCGGGCGTGCAGGCGAAAACGTTGTTGCCATTACGGTCGAGCAGGCTGACATGGATATGCGCGCCGCTCCCGGCCTGGTCGACAAAAGGCTTGGCCATGAAGCTGGCCTGCATGCCCTGTTGCGCGGCCACTTCCTTGATCACCCGCTTGAGCAGCAGGGCGTCGTCGCAGGCGCCGAGCGCATCGGCGCGATGGCAAAGGTTGATCTCGAACTGACCCGGCGCGTATTCGGCTACCGCGGTATCGGCCGGTATGCCCTGAGCGATGCAGGCGGCGGCGACGGCGTCGGTGAAGGCCTGATAGTCGTTCAGATCCTGCAGGTAATAGACCTGGGTGGTGTCATTGCGAGCGCCGGTGGCCGGGTTGCGTGACGTCTGCGGGCGACCGTTCGGCAACAACTCGGCGTCGAGCAGATAGAACTCCAGTTCCACCGCGACCACCGGCGTGAGGCCACGATCGGTGTAGCGCTGCAGGACTTGCGCCAGCACCTGGCGAGGATTGGCCGCGAACGGCTCACCGGCGGCGTCTTCCATGCTCAGCAACAGTTGCGCCATCGGCCTGGCTTGCCAGGGGATCGGCTGCAGGCTGCCGGCGACCGGGCGACAGATCCGGTCCTCATCGCCGATGTCATAGCCAAGGCCCGTTTCTTCCACCGTATTGCCGGTGATGTCGGTCGCGATCAGCGACATCGGCAGGCAGACACCGTTCTTGTAGACCTTCTCCAGCGCGCTGCGGGCGATCCGCTTGCCACGCAGCAGGCCATTCATGTCCGGCAGCAGCAGGTCGATCTGCTCAATCGGATCGATCCGCGCCAGGGTATCCGCATCGGCTTCGGGAAGGGCGTTGTGATCAGCCATGGTGATGTGCTCGCGGCGAGCCCGTGATGCTAGCCCGGAAGTTTCATAAAACATACTGCTGCGGCCGCTGCCAGGAGCTCACCTCGGGGTCGGGGTCGGAATCGGAATCGGTATCGACCTGCCCTGCGTATCCGACGGCCTCCTCGTGAACCTTGTAGCATGCCGCCCGTGCGTTCTCAGCATCGCCACGATCTGGTCGAGTGCGGTGACACTCACTGACGACGTTGTGGATGACTGCCCGATACACGTCACGTCGTCGGTGGGCAAACCCCAGGCCGGTCTCGATGCCGATGCCGATGTCGATTCCGATGCCGATTCCGATTCCGACCCCGACCCCGATTTCGACCCCGACCCCGATTCCGACCCCGACCCCGACCCCGACCCCGATTCCCGGCCTCGCGTCCCTGCATCAGTTTGAATCGCGTCCGCCGTAAAGAATTCTCATCACCGCCGCGTCCTCTGCCGCGCGCCGATTGGTTGCCATCACACCCAACCGCTCCCCTCACCAGCCGCATC
>JBGTIE010000021.1:0-28413 GCA_041745855.1 Lysobacterales bacterium
CGCCGCTCGGCCCGATCAATGTCATTACCGAAACATTGATCAATGGCACTCTGGTGCCAATCACGATCACACTGGGAGCGACCGATACGATTGGCTCGGCCGTCGTATTTGATGCAAAAGCCGATCCGACGCTGTTCGGTCGCGCTCAGCGTGCCATCCCGCACCCGCGCCACGTACTCGGGGCAGTGCACCCGATGCAGCGCCGCATCGTCCGCCCGTGGCGGCAGACGCAGCTCGATCCCCAATTCCGCCGCCGCCACTTGCACCCGCTCACGCAGCAAGCGGTACTTGGTCATCGGAAAGCGATGGCCATCGGGCAGCGGAAGCACGAAGCTGTCGCAGTAGTAGACGGGGAGCGGGGGCATGGGTGATCAGAGTGGGCGTGATGGACCGGGACACTATCCATGATCAAGGCAGATCGTAGTGAACGTTGAGAGGGCCCAGGGCAAAGGGCCCAGGGCCCAGTCAGGTCAAGAGCCGCTTACCCGGCACCTCGGCTTTCCGGCCCTTGCGGAGATCCAACATCGCGGAACGCCCACCAGCGCTGACCATCGCTTAGGATGCAAGCCATGAGCAACGACGCAGCGACCGACTACGCAGCCCGCTTCAATCACGTCCAGGCCGGGATTGAGACAGCCACCGCGCAAGCCGGCCGGCCCGCCGGCAGCGTGCGCCTGCTCGCCGTCAGCAAGGGCCAGCCGCTGGCGGCGATCGAGGCGGTCGCCGCACTCGGTCAGCGGGCCTTCGGCGAGAACTATGTGCAGGAAGGGATTGCCAAGCAGCAAGCCCTCGCGCAACTCGACCTGGAATGGCACTTCATCGGCCGCCTGCAGAGCAACAAGGCGGCGTTGGTGGCGGCCCACTTCGATGTCTGCCAGAGCGTCGATCGGCTGCGTCTGGTCGAGGCGCTGGCCCGGGCCCGGCACTCCGACCAGCCGCCGCTGCGGATCTGCATCCAGCTCAATGTCGATCGCGAAGCGGGCAAGGGTGGCGCACAGCCAGACGAGCTACCTTCCCTGGCCGCCGCGGTCGCCGCGTACCCAACCCTGCGCCTGGCTGGCCTGATGGCGATTCCGCGACCCGATCCGGAGCAGGCCCAGCGTGCCTTTACCCGGCTGGCCGATCTGTACACCGATCTCCGCCGCGATCATCCGCGCATTGACACCCTGAGTATCGGCATGAGCGAGGACTACCCGCAGGCCATCGCCGCCGGCAGCACGCTGGTGCGGATCGGCACGGCGCTGTTCGGGCCCAGGCCTGCAGCCGGACCCGTCACGGCGGGTCGGCAACACTAGGGCTGAGTAAACAACGCGAAAGTGACCCAGTTGCGCAGGCAGCCTTCGGGCAGCGTTGTTTTCAGGTTCCATTCCCTGGCCACCCGAGTCACCTCGGCGCCGAAGCCGCCACCCTGAGGTTCACCCAGGATCACCACCCGCTCCACGCCTCTGTTGTTCAGGTCCAGCCCAAACAGCACGGCGCCGACATTGCCCTTCTGCAAGTCTGACGCGGGAAAGTTCATCGGGGTCTGGCTGACGGCGTCCTGCAGTTCCGGACAGTTTTGCGGTCGTCCCTCGGGAGCCATAGGAATCAGTGACGCCAGCGCCGACAGCTCCGCCGGGTCATTGGCCCGGTCGCCCGAGTGGGCCATCGCCACCACCGATGCGCGCCACGCCAGCGCCAGTGCCAGCCGCCGATCGAAACTGTCGATGTCGCGCTGCATCGGAAACAGCGCGATGGTTCGGTCCAGCCGCTCGACCGCCAATTCCAGATGCCCTGCCGGTCGATTGCTGGCCGGTTCGGACAGCCGCGCCATGGCACTGAACAGCAAGGCATCGATCAGCACGTCCTGGTCGGGCGGGGTCAGGGCGCTGGCCTGGCTGGCGGCGAGATCGGCGTACTCGGCCGCGGTGCTGAAGAGCGACTGCCGCAAGTGCTCGCCGGCCAGCGTCTTCCAGGCATGCGCCGACACATCCGAAGGTGCCGTTCCGACGGCCTGGCGCTCGCGCAGCAGCCGGGTCAGCTCGCCGCTGGCAGCCAGCGGGTCCTTGCGCATGATCACCCGCAGCTCGGCCAGCCCGATTGCCACCTCGGTCTGATCCAGACCGCCGATGCCACGCGCGCTCAGATTCAGCGCGCGCATGTAGGTATGCTCGGCCAGCTCCGCAGTGTGCTGATAGGCAAAGGCCAGCCGGGCGTAATTGTAGGCCAGCACCGCGGTGGTCGGATGGTCGCCGAGTTCGGCTTCGGCCGCACGCCAGGCCGCCTCGCCATGGGTCAGCGCTGCACCCACGTCGCCCGCGGCAAATGCCGTCTGATAGGCCTGATACTCGGCCAGATAGCCGCGTTCGGCCGCCAGAGCGGCGCCACTCAGCAACATGCCCAGCAGCAGCGGGCGACAGTGAACAATGAAATGGCGAATCATGCAGGTGCCCTTGAAGTCAGATATCGATCGATTATCGGCGGCGTTGCATGAAGCCAAGCCTCCCAACCCACCGCAGCGCGCAAGGTATCACAGCCCAGCCCGCCCGCCGCTTGACCTTGCCCGACACACGCGGCACTATGCGCGGCTGTCACGTTTCGTGGGGCGGTAGCTCAGCTGGGAGAGCGCTGCGTTCGCAATGCAGAGGTCGGGAGTTCGATCCTCCTCCGCTCCACCAATGCCAGACTATAAACCGGCCCACGTGGCCGGTTTTTTGTTGGCGCAGCGGGAAGTGCCGACCGCTCAGACTGATGGTTTCGTCGCTGACGATCCGGCTTTCGACAGCGTCCGATTGCGCGGCTTTCGTAGGCCGGTTCCTCGCGCCCGCCAAGCAACGATTTTCGCCCGAGTACTCCCAGCGCGAGGCGGCCGTCGCTCTACTTTGGACTGCGGCGCTCCGCGCCGCTTTGGATGCTCTTTGCTCATCCTCACCCCTGAGCTCCGGAAGGCAAGATCGCCAACATGCGCGAGCGGCTGGCGTCGGCGGCGAGTCCCTTGCACGCCGTTGTGCCCGATCGTCGCGGTGCTCGGACAAGCGCCGCGCAGCCACTTCCGATCGGGTTCAGCGGCTGCGGTTGGATCTTGGGGCAAGCGTCCGAGAAGAAGATGGCGCAGGGGACTTGAGGATTCACCGCTCACGGCACCCAAGCACGTGGACTTCTACAGGAAGGCCACGGGGGCCCGATGAAGTGGGCTCTGGCTGCATCCATGCCACATTGTTAAGCTCAAGACCAATCTTCACGCCGGCCCAACTTCGATGATGACGCGCTGCGTTGCTTCAATTCTTCGACTCGATCGTCCGGAGAGACCTGATTGACGCTGGAAAGAAGAGCCGAGAGCAGCCATGCGTGATCGCGTAATCACCGAAGCGGACACCTGCCGGGAGTTCGTCACACCTCGCTTGGTCGAGGCCGGCTGGAATGAGTCGCCGCACAGCATTGGCGAGCAGCGCAGCTTTACCAACGGTCGAATCATCGTCGCTGGAGGGCAGGTTCGACGAGGGAGGCAGAAGCGTGCCGATTACCTCCTGTTCTATCGTCGCGATTACCCACTCCGCGCTACTACCAGCAAATCGCCATCGACCGCGTTATCGAAGCGGTCCTGCTCGGGCAAAAGCGCATTCTCGCCACCCTGGCCACCGGCACCGGCAAGACCTGCGTCGCGTTCCAGATTTGCTGGAAGCTGTGGAACAGTCGCTGGAACCGTACCGGGGAGCACCGGCGCCCGAAGATCCTGTTCCTCGCCGACCGCAACATTCTGGTCGACGACCCAATGGCGAAAATGTTCGCGCCCTTCGGCGATGCGCGGCACAAGATCACCGGCGCCGATGTGAGTCAAAGCCGTGACATGTACTTCGGCATCTACCAGGCGTTGAGCACTGCCAGCGCCGACGTGTTCCGGCAGTATCGTGCGGATTTCTTCGATCTGATCATCATCGACGAGTGCCATCGCGGCTCCAGTCGCAACGAAAGCGCGTGGCGCGAGGTGTTGGACTACTTCCAACCTGCGGTGCAGTTCGGCATGACCGCCACGCCGCTGCGTGAGGAGTCCCGCGACAGCTACGAATATTTCGGCAATCCGGTCTACACCTACAGCTTGCGTCAGGGGATCGAGGACGGATTCCTGGCACCCTACCGGGTCCATCGCGTCATCACCACGGTGGACGCAGCCGGTTGGCGCCCGAGCAAGGACGAACTGGATCGCTACGGCCGCGAGGTCCCGGACGACGAGTACCAGACCAGGGACTTCGAGCGCGTCGTGGCCCTGCGCTCGCGCACACGCGCCATGGCCAGACACCTGACCGACCTGCTCAAGGGCACCGACCGCTTCGCCAAGACGCTGGTGTTCTGCGTCGATCAGGAGCACGCCGCCGAGATGCGGCAGGAATTGCTCAACCTGAACTCCGACCTCGTCAGGCAGTACCCGGATTACGTCTGTCGCGTCACCGCCGACGAGGGCGCCATTGGCCTGACTCATCTGTCGCACTTTCAGGACGTGGACAAACCCTCACCCGTAATCCTCACCACTTCCCAGTTGCTCACCACGGGCATTGATGCGGAGATGGTCAAGAACGTCGTGCTGGCCAGGGTTGTGGGTTCGCGTTCGGAGTTCAAGCAGATTCTCGGGCGTGGTACGCGGCTCAAGGTGGATTACGGCAAGCAGTACTTCAACATCATCGACTTCACCGGTACGGCCACGCGGCACTTTGCCGACCCGGATTTCGATGGCGATCCGGCGCGCATCGAGGAAGTGGCGGTCGACGAATCGGGCGCGCAACTGAGCATCGACGTAACCGAGCCGGAAGCGCCCGAAGTGGAGCAGCTGGAATACCCCGCACCGGAAGGGGATAGCGCTGTCAAAGCCGGCGCGCTCATCAACGAGCCACCCACCGAGCCGCGCAAGTACTACATCGATGGTGGCGAGGTCGAAGTCATCGGCCACCTCATTTACGACCTGGACCCGCATGGCAAGAAGCTGACGGTCGTCAAGTACACCGAGTACGCCGGTCGAGCGCTCAGAACGCTGTTCCCCACGCGCGAAACGCTGCGCTCGGCCTGGGCCAACGCCGACACGCGCTCGGAAGTCCTGCGTGAGATGACCGAGCGCGGCATCAGCTTTGAAGAACTGGCCAGCAGCAGCGAACAGCCCGATGCCGATCCCTTCGACCTGCTCTGTCATCTGGCCTGGAACGCACCGCTGCTGACTCGCCGCCAGCGCGCCGAACAGGCCAGGCGGCAGACGCAGGATTTGTTCAGCCAGTACGGCGAGACCGCGCGCGAAATCCTCACGCTGATGCTTGACCGCTACATCGAGCGCGGCATCCTGCAGTTCAATGTGCTGTCAGAGTTGATGAAGGTCCAGCCCTTCGACCGTTACGGTAGCCCGGCAGAAATCGCCGCCCATCCCAACGCGCCGGCGGCCGCGTGGCGTTCGACACGGCATGTCGGACCAGATTCGCCATCGGACCAAACGCGCCGGCCGCCTCGCGCATCTTGAATCGGGGCGTGAATCGGACCGAGCGGGCGCGAGGAACCGGCCTACGTTGACGGCGATCCTGCGCGGTCCTGCGGTTACTGGCCACGGCTTACCGTAGCCGTAGCGCGGTTCCGGCGCACGCCACGGGTCCCGGAAGACGATCTATCCAGCAGGTTCCCGCTGTGACGTTGAGCACCGACGCGTGCGTCCCTGTCGCTACGCCGATGGCTATGGCTGCATCTGTGTCTCATTGTTAAGCTCACTGCTCCCTTTCGATTAAGTCTGGTCGTCGATGGTGACGCACTGAGCTTGCCAGCCAAATCCAGCGTGCAACAGGCGCGGAGTAGCCGATATTCTCGGGCTGAACTTCGGCTCGCAGATGGCGAAGGGAATCGGCTTGCGGGGTTAAAGGGGAAGTTTCTGTATCCTCCGGAGAGCCGAAACGAGCGCGACTGAGCGGAGTTGTGACCGATGGTGAGTGCTATTTGGCTGATACTGGTCGTGAGTGTTTTCTTGGGACTTGTCGTCGGTCAGAAGATGGGGGCTGCGTCGGTGGTGCTGATCGTTGGCCTGATGATTCTGTGGAAGATCAGCGGAGCGGAGAACAGGAGGCGCGACATTAGGCGTAAAGATGCGCAGCAGACGGGTCGTCGTGCGGCAGTGGAGCGCGCCGACCGAACGACCCCGACGCATCGCGTTTCGCCGCAGTCTGCGATAGGGCTGGTTGCCGGCGAACACTCCCCGAGAACCCGAGACCCGATGCCCCGCGTAGATCGACTGGTTGCCGACGCGCGTGGCGAGCCCCCGCCGCAGAAGCCGGCTCGGGCAGTGACTGGCCCAGTTTCGGGGTTGACCGCCGGGCAGATGGTCTGGATGCCGCTGGGCAAGCTTGCGGTGATCGGCGGTCGGACTATCTCGAATGGTGGGTTCTATGTTGCGAGCAACGGTATCCCAAGCTGCACCGGTGCTGTGATCGAAAGCCAGCCCGTCGCGACCAAAGAGGAGCCGGATTGGCAAGCAGACAACATCGGATACTGGCCGCACTACACGCGGCTGAGTCCGGCTCAGCGCCTTGCATATCTGGGCTATCTGAACAGCCCACGCAGAAGCACTCAGATAGGACAGACGTTCCTTTGGCTGTACCTCTACAACATAGAGTTTCGCCTCCTGATCGAACCGATCACGGACGTGTCGGATGATGAATTCGCAGCGCTCTATGCGGAAGTCGAGGCCCTGTTCAGAACCTATCAAATGTGGTCCTCAGTGCGTCGCTACCTGCCCGGACTGCTGGGTGCCGCCGCGGCACGGCGCGGGGCTACCGTGTTGCCGAAGCTCCCTGAGCCACCTGCGCTGAGCTGGACCGAGGACCTTGCACTCCGGGCCGGGCAGGCCTTGGCCCTGGGTGGCGAAGTGTCGCCGCAGTGGGCGCTGCAGATTGCGCTGCTGAACCGGCCGGTATCCCGAAGCCATTTGGAGGCGATAGGGGCAGAGTTGCTCGCGCTGTTCTCAATGCGCTACGCAGCGCTACCTGAGAAGCGGCGGGCACCGAAGCTTGGACGAAGACGGCTCACCGTCGACTATCAGCGGGCGATGGACGGCCAGCGCATGAGCCTCGTGTGCAATGTGCCCGATGTTCGGCGCCAGACCAGCCCGTTCGCTGCCTGGGTGGTGCAACTGGATGAATGCCTACTGGACCTCGACGCACTCCGCAAGGCGCGGATCAGCAAGACGGCCACCGCGTTATCCCGGCTGGGCAGTCTGCCGGAAGCCCTGGCAGCCTCAGGCCACCTTCCAGAGGTGCTGCAAAAGGCGAGACAATACCTGCTCGCGATGTGCGGCGCGGGGCCGGCGGTGGTGGATTGGGCCACTGTTGTCTCGGCACTAGGTGCGAGCGACGCCGAACCCAAGAAGCGCGAACTGGTCCATGCCGCGCAGGCCTTGGGGCTCGTGCGTCTGGGCATTGAACCCGACCCGCGATTTGGAACCGGTAGCAAGCCGGTGGGCGGAAAGCTGGTTGTGTTCAAGATTGATGGCGATGTGGCCGGCGCCCCCAGCGGCGAATTCACTGCCGGGCTGCTGCTTGCGCAATGCGGCTACCAGATCGCCGCCAGCGACGGCTTCGCTGATGCCGAAGCTGAAGCCACATTGGGGCTTGTCGCCCGTGACCTTGGCCTGCGCACCGAGGAGATGCAACGGCTGCGCGCCCATCTGGTGCTGATAGCTATCGACGGCGCGCAGCAGAATCGAGTGATGAGCAAGCTGAAAGCCATGCCAGGGACCAAGCGCCACGGAATCGCCCGGGCGATGGTCGGAATCGCCGGCGCGGACGGCGAGGTCGACGCGGCTGAGATCAAGATGCTTGGAAAGCTCTACCAAGCCGTGGGCCTGAACCATGGCGCCCTGCACGTGGACATTCACGAGGTTCTCGCAGGCGGCGGGCCAGCTTCGGTTGCCACAGCGCCAGGAAGGGCGACCGAGGGTGAGGTCACCATCAACCGCGACGTCGTAGCAAGGAAGATGGCCGAAACCTCGCGCGTGCAGACCTTGCTCGCGGAGGTGTTCGTGGACGATGAGCCCGAGATCGAAATCATCGCAGGCGACGAGTCCGACCACGACGTGCGCCTTGATCTGCTTCAGACGCTCGCTGCCAGCGCACCGGCCCTGCCCCGGGTTACCTGGGAGGCCTTCTGCGAGGGCAAAGGCCTGTTGCCCGATGCCGCGCTCGATTCGGTGAATGAGTGGGCCGTGGATCAATGTGGGGAACCCCTGACCGAGGGCGACGACCCGATCGAGATCAACACGTGGGCCGCTGGTGAGCTGGGCCTGCCAGTACCAGCCGAGGAGCAACGATGAGTCAAGTTCGAGTCTCCCCCAAAGATCGGGACGCGGTGCTTCAGGCGCTCCGTGCTGGCGTTGTGCCGCGACGTGGACTTCATCACGTTCAAGTGGCACGCGAGAATGAACTACGGGCGTTCCTCGGGGATGTGGAGCGCATTGCCGAGGGCGGCAGCGCCTTTCGGGTACTCACGGCGGCCTACGGGGGAGGAAAGTCGTTCCTGCTAACCCTGATTCGGGCGATTGCGGCTGAGAAGGGTCTGCTGACGCTCCATGCGGACCTGACACCCGATCGGCGCGTATACGGGGCGTCGGGACAGGCCCGAGCACTCTACCAAGAACTGACGCGCAACCTCGCTACGAAGGCCAAGCCAGAGGGCGGGGCTTTGCCGAGCGTGGTCGAGAAGTTCATCTCGTCCGCAGCTTCGGAACACAAGCAAACCGGCATGCCGGTCAATCAAGTGATCGAGGCGCGGCTTACGTCGCTGCAGGAGCTGGTTAACGGCTATGACTTCGCCACGGTCATCGAGGCTTACTGGCGAGGTCACACTGACGGCAATGACGTGCTGAAGGCAGACGCCATCCGCTGGCTCCGCGGCGAGTTTTCGACTCTGACAGACGCTCGAAAGGCGCTCGGCGTGCGCGCGATCGTCGATGACGATGCACTGTACGACCAACTCAAGCTGCTCGCGCGCTTTGCAGTGCTCGCCGGGTACAAGGGAGTGATGGTTTCGCTGGACGAGTTGGTCAATTTGTTCAAGCTGGCCCATGGTCCCAGCCGCAACCAGAATTTTGAGCAGCTACTGCGCATGCTGAATGACTCGCTGTCGGGGTCCGCGGCAAACATAGGCTTCATTCTGGGCAGCACGCCCGAAGCGCTCACCGACACGCGGCGAGGGCTTTACAGCTACCAGGCCCTACAGACACGGTTAGCAGAAAACAGCTTCGCCGCCAAGCTCGGTATCACCGACTTCGGCGGACCGGTCGTGCGCCTGGCCTCGCTGACGCCCGAGGACGTGTTCGTACTGCTGATCAAGCTGCGTGACCTGTACAGCGGCCAGGCCGCACAGCGCATGACGGATTCGGCAGTGCAGGTGTACCTGCAGTGGTGCCAGGCGCGCATTGGCGCGTCGAGCTTCCAGACGCCACGCACGACCATACGGAGCTTTCTCGACCTGCTGGCAGTCCTTGAAGCCCGCCCCGAAACGCCGCTTGAGACGCTGCTAGATGGCCTGGAGCTGGCGCCGGATGTAGACGACAGCGAGCCGGGACAGGACGAGGATGACGATCTCGCGGGGTTCAAGTTTTAGCCGATGAGCGCCTTCGAGCATCTGCATCCCTCAGTGCAGCAGTGGGTGTGGGAGCAAGGATGGCGCGCGCTGCGCCCGGTCCAGGAGAAGGCCATTCCTGCCGTGCTAGCGCGCCAGCGGGATGTGCTGATCATGGCGCCGACGGCCGGTGGCAAGACCGAAGCCGCCTTTTTGCCGGCGGTGAGCCATGTGCTGAGTTCGCCGGCTGAAGGGTTGCGGATCCTCTGTGTGTCGCCCCTGCGCGCCCTGATCTCGGATCAGGCGCGTCGGCTTGAGACGCTTGGCGATACATGCGGGATCAAGGTGCAGCCGTGGCATGGAGACGTGTCGCGTGGGAAGACCACGTTCTGGAAGAAGCCGGCCGAGATCCTGCTGATCACCCCAGAGAGTCTGGAAGCGATGCTCATGCATAGAGCGGGCGCACTGCGTGGAATCCTGCAAGGCCTCCAGTACATCTGCATCGACGAACTACATGCGTTCTTCGACTCTCATCGCGGGATCCAGATGCAGTCCCTGCTGCACCGGGTCGATCTACTCCGCGGTGGTGAGGTGCCTCGGATCGGGCTCTCCGCCACGCTGGGCGACATCGCGCCAGCGGCGGAGGTCCTGCGACGCGGCCGGACTGAACCGCCCTGTGTGATCCGCGGCGACGGTGCCGGCACCGAGCTGAAGCTGGTGGTCAAGGCGTTTTTCCCACCGCCTCGAAAAGGGGAGGCGGTGGAAGATGACGACACCGGTAACGAGGACGGTATCGGGAGCGGCGAACTGCCGCTCCCACCCGAGACCTTCGAGGAAGCCGAGAAGGCCGCTGAGCGCGCGGCTGTGGCGGCGACGGCAGAGCAGCGCAGCACGCTGGAGCAAATCGCCGGTCACATGTTCGAGCGCACGCGCGGCAAGACGGCCTTGATCTTTGCCAATTCAAGGGAACGGGTCGAGCTGCTCACGGATGCCATGGTGGAGATCGCCGAAGGACAGAATTGGCCGGTGGAGACCTTTGCGCACCATGGAAGCCTTGCGCGCGATCACAGATCAGAGGTCGAGGAGCGACTGCGCAAGGGAGAGATGCCTACGCAGGTCGTTTGCACCAGCACCCTTGAGCTCGGCATCGACATCGGCGACGTCCAAGTCGTTGGCCAGGTAGGCCCGCCGCCGTCGGTGGCCGCCCTGAAGCAACGTGTGGGCAGATCAGGACGACGCAGCGGGACGGCGCAAGTGCTCCGCCAGTGCGTTGAGCTCAGGGACGTGTCCGCGCAGGACACGGTGCTGGATAGGTTGCACCTGCCGCTAATCCAGAGCATCGCAACGATTGAGTGCCTGCTTCGCGGCGAGTTTGAGCTACCAAACCTTCATGATCTGCACCTGTCGACACTCGTGCAGCAGATCCTGAGCCGTATCGTTCAGACCCGCCAGGGCGAGACGGCGGCCGCGCTGTACCGAGACCTGTGCGGCCCGGGCGGTGCATTCAGTATGGTGGACAAGGATCTGTTCGTCGGGGTGCTGCGCGCACTAGGCGAAGCGGAGGTGCTGGAACAAATCGATGAGGGCCGGCTGCTGCCGGGCAAGGTGGGCGAGCGCCTGACCGAGCACTACAGCTTCTATGCCGCGTTTCACACACCCGAGGAGTTCCTGGTCCTGGGCCCTGAAGGCAAGCGGCTTGGGACACTACCCCTGTCGAACGCATTGGTTGAGGGAGAGTTGCTTGTCTACGCCGGCCGCCGCTGGCGGGTCGAGCGCATCGATACAAGCGCCAGAGTGATCATTGTATCGCCTGGTCGCAAAGGGCTGCCGCCAAGGTACGAGGGTTCAGGTCCCTCGATCTCGAGGTCAGTGCAAAGGCGCATGAAAGAGATCCTCGAATCCGACCTAGTGCCGTCGTACACCGACATCGCGGCCTCCCATGCACTGACCGTTGCTCGCAGCGCCTACTCGGCCGCAGGCATCGGGAGAAACCCGGTGATCGACGGCGGGACCGAGTGCACCTGGTTTCATTTTTCCGGGAGCCGCGCGGGCGCGACACTGGGGGCGTTGCTTACACGCGAAGGACTCGGCGTGGAACAGGTGCATGTGGCGCTGCGGATCGAGTGCACGACGGTCGATCTGATAAGGGCCGTGGCGGCTTCGCTCAAGCACTGGCCGGCGACGCGTGATGAGCTCGCCGACTGGGTGCCCCCTGTGGCGGAAGACAAGCACGACGAACTGCTCCCTCCGCAGCTACGCTCGCGGGGATATGTGGCACGCCACATGGAGCTTGGAGAGGCGCGAGAGGCCGCGCTGCTCCTCGTGCCGTGACGGTTAACCGTTTTGTAGCCTGGATCCTCTGTAGCTCGTCGTGAGCAGGTACCATCGGGCCGCATGCCGCAGTTGTCGACCGCGAGCCGTGCGGGCCAGTTCTAACCCTTTGGTCGACCACCACAATGGCCTGCTGTCGCTGGTGCACGACTTCAAACCCTGCCGAAACCGCGCGACGAGCGGGTCCGGATTCGCCAACTGCCGCAGCGCCAGGTGGCCGTGGTCCGCTTCTCGGGAACCTGGTCGACTCGCCGCTTCGAAAGTTTTCTCCCGCGCTGCTGGAGGCGGCCCATCGGAGCGGACTGCAGATCGTCAGCGAGACCTGGTCGGCGCGCTACGATCCGCCGTGGACACCGTGGTTCCTGCGCCGGAATGAGATCATGATCGAAGTTCAGCCGCGGACGGACATGGGCATGCTGAAGATCGGCGAAGCATCGCCAGGCGTAGCTGACCGGTACCGTACGCCGGGACTGACGAAGCTGATGGCGCTTGACGTACCCATAACATCAAGGGCCACGCAAGAGGACTTTGACCGCCTGCAGTCCGACGTCACCGCACTCAAGGACCGACACACCGCCATCCGCCAGGCCAACGCCGCACTCATCCCTGCAACACTGGAACGCATCTTCCACACGGGAGCCGCCGATGCGACTGCTGCACTATCTTGAGATCGAGAACTTCAAGCGCTTCGGCGAGCGGCAGCGGATCGAACTGGATCATCCTGCCGTCCTGATCGGCCCCAACAATTGCGGCAAGACCAGTGCCATACAGGCGCTGGCGCTGTGGTCGCAGGCGGTAAGGACCTGGTATGACGCGCGCAAGGCGTCCTCAGCGAAGGAACGCACGGCAGCCGCATTGAACCGGCTGGCGATCGTGGCCGTGCCGGTCCAGCGCACGCGATTCTTCTGGCACAACACCCAGGTGCGAACCGGCAACAAGGATGTGCGTTTCGTGATCACGGTCGGCGTGGAGTTCAAGGGTCAGATCCGACCCCTGGCCCTGCTCTTCCGCAATCAGGGCGATGAGCTGGTGTACTGCACCCCAGCGTCCGAGGTGATCGGCGATCTGGACTTCATTCGGCACGCGGCATCGTTCAACGTGGAATTGCTGTACCCCATGTCGGGCCTGGACACCGACGAACCCATCCTTCAGCCCGGCCGCATCGATGTGTTGCTCGGCCAGGGCCGCACCGCGGAAGTGCTGCGCAACCTGTGCTTGATGGTGCACAAGGAGTCGCCCGACGACTGGCAGCGTATCGCTCAACTGATGAACCGCTTGTTCGGCGCCCGGCTTTCTGATCCGGTCGAAACGACTCGCGGCAGCATCGAACTGGAATACCACCAATCGGGCGTGAAGCAAGCGCTGGACGTGTCCTCTTCCGGACGCGGCTTCCAGCAGATGCTGTTGATCTTCTCCTACCTCTACTCGCACAAGGGCAGCGTGCTGCTGGTGGACGAGCCGGACGCGCATCTGGAGATCCTGCGGCAGAAGCAGGTTTATGTCTTGCTGCGTGACATTGCGTCGGAGAACCGCTCGCAGGTGATCCTGGTCACCCATTCAGAGGTCATTCTGGATGAGGCTCTGGACAACAACCTGACCTTGCTCCTCGACGGCTGCGCCGATGATCTGGCAGGCAAGCAGGACATCCGCAACAGCCTGAAGCACTTCGGCACCGCTCACTACGTCAAGGCGCGTGAACGGGGTTACGTGCTGTATGTGGAGGGTGGCACTGACCTGGACATGCTTCGGGCACTGGCCGAACGAACCGCGCATCCCGTCGCCAACCGTTGGGACGAGCGCGTCAATTCGTTCTACGTCCAGAACAACTACCCGGACCAGTCTCTGGACGCCGAACTGGAGCGGGTAGAAGGCGGTTTCGGCATCACGCCCGAAAAGCACTTCCAGGGCTTGCGCAACCTGCTGCCAGATCTCAAGGGACTGGCCATCCTCGACCGCGACAGTGCCAACCGTCAGGACGCGCAGTATGGCGCGCTGACGATCAGCTACTGGCGTCGCTATGAGGCTGAGAACTACTTCATCACGCCTGGCTTGCTGCGCAACTTCGCCGCCATGCATTTCGCCGATCTCGATCTGTTCGGTGGCTTCCAGAAGGAAATCGACGAGGTACTGGATGCACTCACCCTGGAACAGGTCTTTGATGGCATCGCAGGCGATCTCGCTGCCTGGAAGCAATCACCGCCGGACGCGGCCCGATTGATCTGGGAAGCCAAGACCGAGCGCCGCAAGCTCAGCACCTTCGCCGAGGAATTCTTCCGGCGTCTCGCGCACAGACTCGGTGGACCCATGTTGCTCAAGAAGGGCGAACTGCATCGGTTGATCGCCCACATCGACCCACAGGCGATTTCCGCGGAAGTCAGCCAGAAGCTCTATCTGCTGGACCAGCTGTTCGCCCATGCGACGACGCAAGAAGCGAGCGCCGATGCCAAAGCGGACTAAACAAGAAATTGAAACGGAGACTTGAGCGCGAGGGTTTATCGCTGATGCCATCATCCAAACAGAGCACCCCATCCTGGAGCGTGGTGAAGGCCCAGCTCGCCAACTTCGACCACGCCGGACTCATCGGTCTGGTACGTGATCTGTACGCCGCGAGCAAGGACAACCAGGCTTTTCTGCACGCGCGCTTCGGGCTCGGCGACGATGTGCTGAAGCCTTACAAGGCCACCATCGACCGCTGGCTGTGGCCGGACCTCTACAAGCGTCAGGACACCTCGGTCGCCAAAGCGAAGAAGGCCATCGCGGACTACAAGAAGGCCGTCGGCCAGCCCGAGGGCCTGGCCGAGCTGATGGTGTACTACTGCGAGCGTGCAGTGGGTTTCAGCAACGAGGTGGGCTTGCAGGACGAGGGCTACTTCGATGCGCTGCTGCGGATGTTCGGACAATTGTTGAAAGTCGTCGACGCCTTGCCTGCAGAGTGCAGGGGCTCGTTGTTGATGCGCCTGGACGCCGTTCGTGGTCTCGCTCACAACCTGGGTTATGGTGTCGGTGACGACATGGACGACCTGCTGGCCACGTCCGGGTTCGATGCGCGATCAAGATGAACTCGCTGGGCTGCAGGCGGAGAATGCGCGGCTGATCGCCCTTCTTGAATCGCACGGCATCGAATGGCGTGTGGGGCAACAGCCATCGCCAACAGTTCCGGAACCATCGAAGCTGTCCACCAAGGAAAAAGTCGCGCTCTTTCGACGCCTCTTCCGCGGCCGCACCGACGTATTCCCCGTCCGTTGGGAAAGCACGAACAAGGGCAAGTCGGGCTACGCACCCGCGTGCGCGAACGAATGGCGTGCCGGGGTCTGCGAAAAACCGCGCATCAAGTGCTCCAACTGTGGCCATCGCCTGCTCATCCCGCTGTCGGACACGGTGGTCTACAAGCACCTGGCCGGCGACCACACAGTCGGCGTGTATCCGCTGCTGGAGGACGATCGCTGCCACTTCCTCGCTGTCGATTTCGATGAAGCCGAGTGGCGCGAGGATGCATGCGCCTTCATGCAGTCCTGCGCCGACCTCGGAGTGCCGGCGGCGCTGGAGATCTCGCGCTCTGGTAATGGCGCGCACGTCTGGGTCTTCTTCGCCAGCCCGGTGGCGGCACGGGACGCGCGCCGTCTCGGCACAGCCATCATCAGCCATACCTGTGCGCGTACGCGTCAGCTCAAGCTCAGTTCCTACGATCGCTTGTTCCCGAACCAGGACACCATGCCGAAAGGCGGCTTCGGCAACCTGATCGCCCTGCCGTTGCAGAAGGGGCCACGCGAGAAGGGTTTCAGCGTGTTCGTCGATTCGCAACTACAACAGTATCCAGATCAGTGGGCGTTCCTCGCGTCCATCCAGCCGATGGCCCCGCTCGACATCGAGCCGACGATCCTGCTTGCATCCGGCGGGATCCATCCACTCGATGTCAGCTTTATCGAAGAAGAGGACTTCGCGACACCCTGGAAGGCCACGAGCGGTTCGACCAACCGTCTGACTGGCGACATGCCCACTGATCTCACTGCAACCTTGGCCAACCTCATCTACTTCGAAAAGGTCCAACTGCCGCAGGTCCTCGCCAATCGACTGATCCGCCTGGCTGCCTTTCAGAACCCGGAGTTCTATCGCGCCCAGGCGATGAGGTTGTCGGTGTGGGACAAGCCGCGTGTCATTGGGTGCGCAGAAAACTACCCACAGCATATCGGGCTCCCGCGCGGCTGCCTGGACGCGGTGCTCACTCTGCTGCACGACAACGGCATCAGCTGCACTTTGAGAGACGAACGGTTCCCTGGGCGTCCGCTTGAGGTGGAATTCCTCGGTGAGCTTCGGCCCGATCAGCAGACCGCCCTGGAAGCGATGCTCGCCCACGCGGACGGGGTGCTTTCCGCGCCGACTGCCTTCGGCAAGACTGTAACAGCCGCCGCGATCATCGCTCGGCGCGGGGTCAATACCCTCATTCTGGTGCACCGCACCGAACTGCTCAAGCAATGGCAGGAGCGCCTGCAAGCCTTTCTTGGCGCGGACAAAGGTGTCATCGGTACCATCGGCGGCGGTAAATCCAAACCGACCGGGAAGATCGATATCGCGGTAATGCAGTCGTTTTCCCGGCAGGGTGAGGTCAATCCGCTGGTCGAGGACTACGGCCAGGTCATCGTCGATGAATGCCATCATATTGGCGCCGTCTCCTTCGAGGCCATCCTCAAGCGGACCAAAGCCAGGTACGTGCTGGGTCTTACGGCCACGCCCATCCGTCGCGACGGTCAGCAACCGATCATCTTCATGCAGTGCGGGCCGATTCGTCACACCGCCGCCAGGCCGATTGGCGCTCCGCATGATCTGGAAGTCGTACCATGCTGCCGACCCGCGCGGATTGACCTCCCAGCCGATGCCGGGATTCAGGACGTGTTTCGTCACCTGGTCCAGGACCAGGGACGAACCGATGCAATCGCGGCAGAAGTCACGGATGCGTACCTGCAAGGCCGCAAGGTACTGGTCTTGACCGAGCGCACTGAACACCTGGACGCGATATCCGCCGCTCTGGATGGCGAAGATGTCGAACACTTCGTGCTACACGGCCGGATGTCGAAGAAGCAGCGCGCCGACCTCATCGGCCGATTGGTCGCACTGCCGCCCGATGCGCCGCGCATCCTCCTGGCCACCGGAAAGCTGATCGGCGAAGGCTTTGATCACCCGCCGCTGGATACGCTGGTGCTCGCCATGCCGGTGTCCTGGAAGGGAACGCTGCAGCAATACGCGGGGCGGCTGCATCGAGAGCACGCCAACAAGACCGAAGTGCGGATCATAGACATCGTTGACACCGGCCACCCGGCGCTGTTGCGGATGTGGAACAAGCGGCAGCGCGGGTACAGGGCCATGGGGTACAGAACTCGCAGCGCGGATCATGGCGAGTGATGGTCCCCGGTGGCTGAAGCTGGGCTGAAGCTAAGCTGCGAGCGCCACCGTCTGTGGCGTCGCCGGATCGATGCTGCCGCCTGCAGTAGCGCTGGGCGTGACCTGATAGCTTGGCCGCTCGATCCGGACCAGCACCACATCGTTGCCGTCCCCGCCCGCGAAGTTGAGCTGGAAGGTGCTTCCCGCCACGATAAACGGCGCGAGGGGCTCTATCGGTGCACCGCCGGAGGTAAACCGGAAGCTGCCCAGAGCAAAGGCATCGACGCCGTCGTTGTCGATGATGATCCAGCTGTCGCCCGGCGCAGAGACGAAGCCATTGATCTCGCTGATGGCCAGCTCAGTGTTGGCTGTCAGGCCGACGGTACCGACCACGTTGAGCCGGTCGGCCAACGCGGCGCTGGAAATCTCAACCTGGAACGTCCCGCCCCCAAAGCTGGTGCTACCGGCGTTCAGGGTGCCGACGCCGCCAACACCTGGGGCCAGCGTCCCACCTGCGACCTGCAGCTCAGCCACCGTCCCGGTCCCTGAAAGCACGCCGCCTGCAGCCAGCTGGACGATGCCAGCGCCGGTGCTTCCGGTGACGCGCAGCTCGCCGCCCTGGACGTCGGTAGTCCCGGCGTAGCTGTTGCTGCCGGCGAGGGTCAGCGTGCCCGCGCCCTGCTTGGTCAGCCCACCGGGGCCACTGATGTCGTAGCTGGTGGCGAGATTGAAACCGTTGCTGTCAAAAAACCCGCCACCTGCATGCAGCCTTACGTTTCCGGCCGAAAAATTGGAAAAGAGCGTGGTCTGGTCGGCTGCGGTACGGAAGATCCCGCCGTCGAAAATCATCACGCCGGGGTCGGTGGGGTCTCCTCCAAAGTTGTAGGTGATTTGTGAGAACTCAAGCAGCCCACGAGAGCCACTGGTTCCGCTGACGGAGAGCGCCCCCGGCGGTCGGTCAAGGGCCCCAAGCATCAGAAGTTGTCCGACAGATTGAGTACGCCGTTGTTGTGGACGGTGACTGTTGCGCCCAGGCTGAGCTGTCCATTCCATCCCTGCCAGACGCCCGTCCCACTCAGATTCACGTTTCCGGGGCTTGCGAGCCCGATACCCAGGTCCGCGCCCTCGAGGGTTCCTCCGGACACGTTCAAGCTGCCGTCGCCGCCGCTGTCGTTTCCGATCCTGGCTTCGAGGAAAACCAGGCGCGCCGAGTCGCTCAATGCAACCAGACCCGTGCCCGAGGTCCCGATCTGCAAACGACCGGCACCCCCGGGCGCGCCGAGATTTTCCATCAGCGACAGTCTGCTGTTGCCGCTCAGCGAGAGCGTTCCGCTGCTGGCTGGCGCCGTGCCGACATTTGCGACTCTTGCGATTGCTTGCCCGCTCGCGATCTTACCGCCGTTCTGAATCTCAGCCGCGAGCAGTGTGTCGGGAACACCCGCGCTCCAGTTGCCGGGAACGAACCAGTCGCCCGTGCTGCCGGTCCAGGTAGTGGTCTGGCCGAAAGCCGGACTGCCTGCCAGAACCGCGATCAGCGTCAGTGGCAAGAGCAGGGGAAAGTTGCGGGCGGTTTCGGAGTTCATGAGCGTTCCTGTCGTCGGATCTGACGCCAAAGCAACCGCCCCGCCGGAAACGCGGGAAAGTAGAAAGACAGGAATTCTGGGCAGCCTCGCTATTTCGGACACGCACGCGCCAAACAAAACCGAAAGAATCGGAAATGCAGAGCCCCTGTACGACTGAGTCTACCCCTCGGAGCACGGCCGTCAAGCGGTCGTCAAGCAGCCGGTACGTCGGAGCTCACTTTGGACTGCGGCGCTCCGCGCCGCTTTGGATGCTCTTCGCTCGTCCTCAACCCTAAACAGGGACGCAAGACCGCCAACATGCGCGAGCGCCAGCCGCGTTTCAATCTGCTCGTCGTCTTCGATGTTGGCGCTGAAGGGCGATCGGCTGCGACAGATACTTCATGAACTCGCTCACCTTCGCCAGCTGCTCACGCATGTTGGCGATCTTGCCGACCTGCTAGCGCGGCATGAATGCGGGAAGCTTGATGGCATGATCTCGAAGCGAACGCTGGGGAAAAAGGGGTCTTTGAATTTCCTATCCTCTATTTTGAGCGTATGGTGTCCTTGGGGTCTTGGGGACCCCGGTTATTCAACCGGTTTAGCCAACGAGGGGAACACGCATGAAATCCGTATCAATTGCCATCGCTCTGGCGGCTCTGCTGCTGGTGTCACCATCGGCCTGGTCGCAGCTCAAGCCATTTCACGACTACGACATGAGCACAGAGATCACCCATGTCACGACGGTCAAGGTCAATGCGAACATGATCGACGACTACCTTGAGGGCATTCGCAAGACCTGGGCTGCCGCCGCCGAAACGCGCAAGACGCTGGGCCAGCTAAAGGACTACTCGATCCTGGTCAGCGAACTGCCCAACTCCGGCGACTTCAACGTTGTCCTGGTTGAGAACTTCGAGAATTCCGCGCAGGCCGAGCCGTCCAAGGATCGCTATGACGCCTTTATGGAGGCTTGGGGCGAAGACACTCAGGCAAAGAGTCGCGAGATCACCAAGAACTACCCGGCCATGCGCGAGATTTCCGGCGAATACAACTTGAGGCGCATCACGTTCAAGTGAGGGGACAAGAAAGCATAGTGAGTTGGTGAGTGATGCTGCGGCGAGGTCTCAGGATCTCGCCGCTTTGCTTTGTGCTGGCCTCCCGAGGCCGCACTGCGCGATCCGCTGACGATCCTGGACTGGGTCAATCTGTACGCGCTGGCGGTAGCAAACCAGGACAGGCGCCGCCGTCTACCTTCTAGGCTCCCTCGATCTGCCGGCGACACTGCAGCTTGTAACGAGACCAATAAAAGACGAAATTCAGTCCTGTTCGGTCTCAGGAGCACGGTTATGCGCTACTCATCCCAAGTCAAGCCCATCAGCTACCTCAAGGCCCATGCCGCCGAGGTGCTGACCCAGATTGCCGAACGGCGTGAACCCTTGGTCATCACGCAGAACGGCGAAGCCAAGGCCGTGCTGCAGGACGTTGCATCGTTTGAGGAAACCCAGGAGACCCTGGCACTGCTGAAGATCCTGGCGCTCGGCCAGCAGGACGTCGAGGCGGGTCGGGTCAAGCCGGTCGCCGATGTTCTGGCGCGCTTGCGCGCCAAGCGCGCCGCGGCCTGATGGTCGGCAGGCCGACGCACTATCAGGTCCTGCTGACCCGAGGCGCAGAGCAGGACCTTGAATCCAACTACAACTATATTTCCGAGTTCGACAGTGTGGCCAACGCCAACTACGTTCTCGACCGATTGATGGAGGTGGCAGAGGGACTCGCCCAGTTCCCTGAGCGTGGCAGCTACCCGAAGGAACTCGCTGCACTGGGCATCAAGGACTACTGCCAGACGGCGTTCAAGCCCTATCGGGTGATCTATCGCGTCTTGGGTAGCCAGGTCATCGTCTATCTGATCGTCGATGGTCGCCGCGATATGCAGTCCCTGCTGGCGCGCCGGCTGCTCGGCGCTTGACCCGCAGCCAGCCAGGGCAGTCATAGCGCCTGCGCTACACTTCCGTTTTGCCGTTTTCGGATCCGCATCATGGCCGTCAGCGTTTTCGATCTGTTCAAGATCGGCATCGGACCATCCAGTTCGCACACCGTAGGGCCAATGCGGGCGGCGCATCGTTTTGTCGGGCGGCTGGACGAATTTGGTCATCTTGCGAAGCTGGCGCGGATCCGCTGTGAGCTGTTTGGCTCGCTCGCGCTGACCGGGCGCGGCCATGGCACTGACAAGGCGGTGCTGCTGGGGCTGGAGGGCGAGGAACCTGACAAGGTTGATGTCGAGCAGATCGAAACGCGGCTGGCGCGGATTCGCTGCGAGGGAGTGTTGCAGTTGCCCGGTCTGGCCACCCCGCTGCCCTTCGTCGAAAAACGCGACCTGGTCTTCAACAAGCGCCAGCGGCTGCCGCACCACTCCAACGGCATGCGTTTCGAGGCCTTCGCGGCCGACGATGAACTGCTGTTTACGCGGGACTACTACTCGGTCGGCGGCGGCTTCGTGGTCAATCAGGACGAGGCGGCGGAGGATCGCATCGTGCCCGATGCCACCGCCCAGCCCTACCCCTTCAACAGCGGCGACGACCTGCTCGCGCACAGCGAGCGCACCGGTCTGAGCATTGCCCAGATGATGCTGGCCAACGAGCAGGTCTGGCGCACTGAAGCCGAAGTGCGCAGCGGGCTGCTCGAGATCTGGGCCGCGATGGAGACCTGCGTGGCGCGCGGAATGCGCCAGGGCGGCGTGCTTCCCGGCGGTCTGAAGGTGCGCCGACGTGCGCCAGCCATGGTCGCCGAGCTACGCGATCGTCCCGAGGCCGCGCTGCGCGATCCGCTGACGATCCTGGACTGGGTCAATCTGTACGCGCTGGCGGTGAACGAGGAGAACGCCGCGGGTGGCCGCGTGGTCACCGCGCCGACCAACGGTGCGGCCGGCATCATTCCGGCGGTGCTGCACTACTACACCCGCTTCGTACCGGCGGCGAACGACGACGGGGTCGTCGACTTCCTGCTCACCGCCGGCGCCATCGGCATCCTGTACAAGGAGAATGCGTCGATTTCCGGCGCCGAGGTGGGCTGCCAGGGCGAAGTCGGGGTGGCCTGTTCGATGGCCGCTGGCGGCCTGGCATCGGCGCTCGGCGCTACCGTGCTGCAGATCGAAAACGCGGCCGAGATCGGAATGGAACACAATCTTGGCCTGACCTGCGATCCGATCGGCGGACTGGTCCAGATTCCCTGCATCGAACGCAACGCGATGGGTTCGGTGAAGGCGATCAATGCGGTGCGAATGGCCATGCGCGGCGACGGCAAGCACCGGGTCAGCCTGGACAAGGTCATCCGGACGATGCGCGAAACCGGCCGCGACATGCGCGACAAGTACAAGGAAACATCGCGCGGCGGTCTGGCAGTGAATGTGATCGAGTGCTGATTGCGAGCGGTGCGGCGAGCGCTCTTATACGAACGGCGGGTCAGCGGCAGGCCAGTGAAACTTGCACCAGCTCACCACGGCGCGGTATGTTGCTTGGCCAGGGTTAGCCAGAGTAGTAGCTATGCGCGCCTACAACATGCTTGAAGCGAAGAATCAGCTGTCGAAGCTCGTCGAGGCAGTAGAGAACGGTAGCGAGCCCGAGATCATCATCGCCCGTAATGGCAAGCCCGCCGCCCGTGTGGTGCCTTTGGCCAACCGCACCACAAAGATCCGACTGGGTCTGGCGAAGGGGCGCTATGTCTTCGAAGACTTTGATCGTGACGATGACTTGATCGCCGCGCTGTTTCGCGCCGGAAGGGATTGATGCGCGTCTTGTTGGACACGCATATCGCCATCTGGGCGGTCTCCGCTGACCCGCGGCTACCGGCCCGGGCAACTCAATTGATACTCGCGGCTGAAGCGGTTTTCGTGAGTGCAGCGAGCGTGTGGGAGATCAGCATCAAACATGCGATCTCACCTACCAGAATGTCCATGTCCGGTAATGATGCCTTGGCCGAATTTCAAGCCGCTGGGTTCAACCTGCTGCCGATCTCGGCTGAACATGCTGCCGCGGTCGATGAGCTTCCTGGCTTGCATCAGGACCCCTTCGATCGGATCTTAATTGCTCAAGCGCTCGCAGAGCCACTCAAGCTCATCACCACAGATAGCGCGCTTGAGCAATACTCGGAGCTGGTGCTCCGGGTGTAGTGTCCACTCGGCACCAGCCTATGCCCTTGATTCTCACTGGCCGACAGCAAGAGCTACCGGCACCCGGCTGGGTTCGACTGGATTGCCGCAGTCGCTTGTGCTCCTTCGCAATGACGAGGGTTGCATGGCCCGTGCGCATTCGGGCCGATTAAGCGTCTCGCAGTGACGACGGATTGAGGCCGGCCTCTGTCCCGCTTCGAACTGGCCACTGGAACTGGCTACTGGAACGATTCTCGAAACTGCACTTGGATCACTCAAACAGCCGCTTGTCCTTCGCATAACCCCAGGCCTGCTGGCGGGTGACCAGACCGCGTTTGACCAGGTCCTGCAGGCACTGGTCGAGGGTCTGCATGCCGTAGTTCGAGCCGGTCTGGATCGAGGAGTACATCTGCGCGACCTTGTCCTCGCGGATCAGGTTGCGGATGGCCGGGATGCCGACCATGATCTCGTGCGCGGCAATACGGCCCCCGCCGACCTTCTTCAGCAGCGACTGCGAAATTACCGCGCGCAGGGACTCGGACAGCATCGAGCGCACCATCGGCTTTTCGCCGGCCGGGAAGACGTCGATGATGCGGTCGACGGTCTTGGCCGCCGACGAGGTGTGCAGTGTGCCGAACACCAGATGGCCGGTCTCGGCCGCGGTAAGAGCCAGCCGGATCGTTTCCAGATCGCGCATTTCGCCGACCAGGATGTAGTCCGGGTCCTCGCGCAGGGCCGAGCGCAAGGCCTCGGTGAATCCGTGGGTATCGCGATGGACTTCGCGCTGGTTGATCAGGCACTTGTTGGCGGTGTGGACGAACTCGATCGGGTCCTCGACGGTGAGGATGTGGCCGTACTCGCTCTTGTTGACGTAATCGACCATCGCCGCCAGCGTGGTGGATTTGCCCGAGCCAGTCGGTCCGGTGACCAGGATCAGACCCTGCGGCTGCTGGATCAGGTCCTTGAAGATCTTGGGAGCGGCGAGGTCTTCGAGGGTGAGGATTTCCGACGGAATCGTCCGGAACACCGCGCCGGCACCACGATTCTGGTTGAAGGCATTGACGCGAAAGCGGGCCAGGCCGGGAATTTCGAAGGAGAAATCGACTTCGAGGAATTCTTCGTAGTCGCGCCGCTGCTTGTCCGACATGATGTCGTAGACCAGCGAGTGGACCGACTTGTGATCAAACGCGGGGATGTTGATCCGTCGCACATCGCCGTCGACCCGGATCATCGGCGGCAAACCGGCCGACAAATGCAGGTCGGAGGCCTTGTTCTTGACCGAAAAGGCCAACAGTTCAGCAATATCCACCGGCGTCACCCCCTAGTTTGCATGCTCGACGCAGTATAGAGCGGATTGGAGGTGCAGGTGGCGGAGGCGGGGGCCGGGCGCGCTGCGAGACCAGGAGTCGGGGTCGGAATCGGAATCGGAATCGGAATCGAGAGCGGCACGGGGCTTGGCCACCAACGACCAGCCGTGTACCGGGCAGTCATCAACAACGTCGTTGTCAAAGAGTACCGCCGCACTCGACCAGATCATCGCGACTCTGACAACGCAGGGGCGGCGTGGCTACAAGACTAGCGAAGAAGCCGTCGGATACGCCGGGCAAGGATCGATTCCGATACCGACCCCGACCCCGACCCCGAGCTGAGCTCTTGCCCTTACTCCCAACTCCCGACTCCCAACTCCCAACTCACTGCCACGGCTGCCGCACGCTGCCGACGACCGCGGTTCCGCTCCGGCCTGCATCAGTCCCGATCCGCCACCTTCAGCACCAGCTTGCCCAGGTTCTCGCCCTTGAACAGCATCTGCAGGGTCTCCGGAAAATTCTCCAGGCCGTTGACGACATGCTCGCGCGACTTCAGTTTTCCGCTGCCCATCCAGCCGGCCATCTCCTGCACGGCCTGGCCGTAGCGCGCGACATAGTCGAACACGACCATGCCGGTCATCGAGGCGCGATTGACCAGCAGCGACAGGTAGTTGCTGGGGCCGCGCACCGGCGTGGTGTTGTTGTACTGCGAGATCGCGCCGCAGATGACGATGCGTGCGTGCATCGCCAACTGGGTCAGGACGGCGTCGAGGATCTCGCCGCCGACATTGTCGAAGTACAGGTCGATGCCCTTCGGGCAGTGCTGGCGCAGCGCGACCTTGACGTCGTCGGACTTGTAGTCGATCGCCGCGTCGAAGCCGAGTTCACCGGTGAGGTAAGCGCACTTTTCCGCGCCTCCGGCGATGCCGACCACCGTGCAGCCCTTGATCTTCGCGATCTGGCCAACTACCTGACCGACCGCACCGGCAGCGCCGGAGACGACCACGACATCACCGGACTTCAGCTTGCCCACCTCGAGCACGCCGAAGTAGGCGGTCATGCCGGGCATGCCGAGCGTGCCCAGATAGACCGGTAGCGGCGCTAGATTGGGATCAACCTTGGTGATGCCCTTGCCGTTGGAAATGGCGTAGTCCTGCACGCCGAGGACCCCCACCACGGTGTCGCCTACGGCAAAACGCGGATTCTTCGAAGCAACGACCACGCCCGCTGCACCCGCACGCATGACCTCGCCGATCGTCACCGGCGGAATGTAGGACTTGCCCTCGTTCATCCACCCGCGCATCGCCGGATCGAGCGACAGGAACAGGTTGCGCACCAGCAATTCACCCTCGGCGGGCTCGCCAATCGGCGCTTCGGCGTACTCGAAATCGGTCCGATCGACCATGCCCCGCGGTCGTCTGGCGAGTTTGAACTGGCGATTGGTGGCTGTGCTCATGAAGTGCTCCGGGTAGGTGTGGTCAATGCGCAGTATGACAAGTACGGCACCAAAACGAGCGAAGCCGCTCTTGACGGGTGCGAGTCAAACTGATGTTTCCGCGCCGGTTGGGAGCCATCTGAGCGGCAGCAAGTTCGTACTCGTACTCAGCATCGCGGTACTCGTACTCGTACTCGATGCCATCACACCGATCTCGAGTACGAGTACGAGCAGGATGGTCGGCGATAACCGATGTCCGCCGCAAACGACTTCAGCCAACATCAGTTTGAATCCCGCCCCTCTTGAACCTCTTGGCCCTGCAAACCACAGCCACCTGAAACACCAGCTTGACTGGCGCACGATTTGATCTGCGCTTGAGCCCGGCGTCGCAAGCTTGCCTGGTCCCAACTTCCAGTCACTCACATGAGCAACGCTAGCGCCGCCGCCAACAGCATCCCGCGTCAGTCCGAGCCCGGCAGGCTGGGAGTTTGGCTGCTGCTGGTCATCGCCGCGGCAATGCTCGGCTGGCTGTTCCCGGAGTGGCTGGAGCTGTCGCGCTGGCGGATGTGGTCTGACACGTCCGGTCCAGCGTTGTGGCTGCTGTTGCTGGCTTTGCAGTGCACTTGCGCGCTGCTGATGGTGCCCAGCCTGCCGCTGGTGCTGGCGTCGACCCTGCTGTACCCGGACCAGCCCGCGTGGGTGCTGCTGCTGGCACTGGTCGGCGTACTGTTCTCAGCCCTGCTCATTCGGGCCAACGCGCGGTTCCTGCGGCTGCACAGCCAACCACTGCGACGGCGCTCCCTGCGACGGGCACGGGTCTGGATCCGGCGCCATGGCAGTCCGGCGCTGTGTCTGTGGTGCATGGCCCCATTCCTGCCTACCGATCTGGGTTGCTACATCGCCGCTGCCGCTCGAATGCCACTGTCACGCTACCTGGTGGCGATCCTGCTGGGGGAATCGGTGCTGTGTGCCGCAGTTATTTACGGGGTGGCTGGGCTGGTGAGTTAGCGCCTTCTGGCAACTTTGCCCCGGCGGTCGTCGAAAGCTCCCACCAGTGCTCTGCCCCATCGTCCTTTGGTACAGCTGTCAGCGCCGTCCAAGCGGACTAGGCTGCTGTCTGAAGGCGCTGCGTCCGCGGTGCTGATGGTGTGCTTTCGGGGAGGGAAGTATGCGTACGATCCTGTTTGCTGTCCTGGCTGTCACGCTGGCGTCGCCGGCTTTGGCTGCGTGTGTGGACAATGTAGTGCTGGTGCACGGCAACACCGGCCAACCGTCGGATTTCGACCGCACCCGCAGCGAGTTGCTGTCACGCGGCTATGCGAGCAACCAGATCTACCGGCCGAGTTGGGGGAGCAAGGTCTGTGCCGCCTGCAATGATCACAACGGCAGCGAGGAAACGCCGGTCAAGAACGCATTGATCAATGCCATCGCCGCGTCCTGCACCGGCAAGATCGATGTCATCGGCCACTCGATGGGCGTCACGCTGGCAGCCAGGCAGATCGACCGCTATGGCCTGGCCAGCTCGGTCGACGCCTTCGTCGGCATCGCCGGCGCCAACCGCGGCCTGTGGACCTGCGGCACCTATCCGTGGAACGTCTGGAGCAGTACCTGCGGCTACTGGGGCCTGTCGGTCAACAGCCCGCTCGTCAACAGCCTCGCCGGCCGCAGCTTCGGCAGTCGGGTGTACTCGATCAAATCCTGGTCCGACCAGGTCGTCTGTGCCACCGGCGTATGCACCGTCGGCGGCGTCCACAGCTCACAGATTGCCGGTGAGAACGCCAGCTACACCTACGCACTGGGACATTTCGGCCTGCTTGAGTACACGTCGGTGATGCAGGCGAACCTTATTGACTGACGCCCAGCTTTTGCCCGGGAGTCGATCGCAGTCTGACTACAGAGGGCCCAGGGCATAGGGCCCAGGGTCCAGAAAGCCGAGAGCCAACAGTTCTGCTCGGGGTCGGGGTCGGGGTCGGAATCGGTATCGATCCGGCGCCCGACTTCTCCGCCCCCTCCTGCCGCCGCCTCGATTTCGATTTCGATTCCGATTCCGATTCCGATTCCGACCCCGACTCGGGTTTCGCTTCGCTGAATCAGTGTGAATCGCCCCCCGCGCCCTGAGTCCTCAACTTTCTGGGCCCTGTGCCCTGAGCCCTGGGCCCTAGCTTTCGTCAACCCGCCGCGCCCCAAAGGTATCCTGCAGCGCCTGTACGGTGGCGTCGCTGGTCAGCCCCTGTTCGCGCTCGGCCTTCGCGCGCTCACGGGTCACCGCGACCACCGCGGCATGGGTGGCGTGCTCGCGGCCGCCGCCTCCAATGACCAACTGCAAGGGCCGGCCGGCCTGCTGGCTGAGCACCCGCGCCAACTCACCGCGGGCGTAATCGGTAAGCAGGTAATCGTAGCCATCGGCCAGCGCAAACTCCCACTGGTCGCCCTCCAGGCACCTGGGCTCGAGCCGCAGCGCCAGTTCGCGCAGCGAGCCGCGCAGATTGCCCGATTCCATCAGCTGCGCCCACAAGCCTTGTGCAGACGAGGGTGCAGCGCCCTGGGGGGCAGAGACGGTCGGCTCGGCAACGACAATCGGGCCGGATCGGGCGGCATTGCTCGATCCCGACGACCCAGCGAGCTGAACAGACGGCGCCGCAGGCGAAGCTGACTGGCTGCTTGCCTGCCCGCCGCGCGCCGGTGACGGCGCATCTGCGCCAGCCC
>JBGTIE010000022.1:0-2421 GCA_041745855.1 Lysobacterales bacterium
ATCGGCGACGTCAGGACACCATTCCGCCGCGCGACTGAAACCTCAGGGGGACAGCCGCCGTACAGTCGCATGTCCCACCCATTCATCCCTCGACTGCTCATGCGAAATTTGCTGCTCGTGCTCGCGTGCCTCGGCACGGCTCCCGTGGTTAGTGCCCAAGTCGCGCCCACTCGCGCGCAGGGTCCCAGCCTGACGCTCGAAGAAGCGTTGGCCACCGCCCGACGCAACAATCCGGGCTATCGGACGGCGCAGAACGCCCAGCGTACCGCGTCGGCCAATGTGCGCGCGGCCTACGGCGCGCTCATGCCCAGCGTGTCCACCAGCTTCGGCGGCTCCTGGCGCGAAGGACGACAGGAGTTCTTCGGTGGCCAGGGCTTCGGTGCCACCAATGATCAGCTCAACAGCAACGGCAGCGTCAACGCCAACATGCAGTTGTCCATGGCGCAGGTGAATCAGCTGCGTGCGCAGCGAGCCAGTGCGGAGGCAGTCGAGGCGGACATCACGGCCGCAGAGCAGAATCTGCTGCGCGACGTGACGACGCAGTTCATCACGGCGCGACAGGCGGAAGCGACGGCGGTGCTGCAGGACACGCTGCTGTACACGACGCGCGCCCAGCTGGAGCTGGCCCGCGCTCGCCTCACCGTCGGCTCGGGCACACAGCTGGATGTGCAGCGCGCCGAAGTGGCCAATGGACAACAGCGCGTGGCCGCCCTGCAGGCGCGCAACACGGCCGACATCGAAGTCCTGCGGCTCTACCAGCTGATGGGCGTTGAGCCGGTGGCCGGCACCCAGCTCACGGGACCGCTCGATGTGGTGCTGCCCGCCATGACAGTGAACGACTTGCTCGCCCAGGCTCGCAGCGGGAATCCGTTGATCGAGGCAGCGCGGCTGCGGCAGATTCAAGCGGGGCGCGGCGTGTCCGCTGCTCGAAGCCAATATGTGCCCACGCTGAGTCTCAGTACGGGCGTTTCGGGCTTCGGACTTCGCAACACGAACCTCGATGCCATCATCGCGGCGGGGCAAGCCGGCGTGAACTCGCAGCGCAATAGCTGCATTCGCACCGAAGAAGTTCGCGCGGCGGCTGGCCTTCCCAACAATCTGGCGCAGTGCTCGATGATCCAGTGGACGCCCGAGGCGGAGGCTGCGCTTCGTGATGACCAGGCCGGCTTTCCGTTTGCTCTGACTCGTACGCCTTATCAGGTGAGCGCTCAGCTCTCGTTGCCGCTGTTTAACGGATTCCGTCGTGAGTCCGACATTCAGACGGCGACCGTACAACGCCGCAACGCCGAGAACACGCTGCGTCAGGAAGAGCTGCGCGTCTCAACCGACATCTCCGCCGCGTACCTCACGCTTACCGCACAGAAGCAAGCGGTGGATCTGCAAATCGAAAACTCAGCCACGGCGCGCATTGCATTGTCGTTGGCCGAAGAACGGTATCGGGCAGGTGCGATCAACCTCGTCGAACTGATCCAGGCACGTACCGACTACGAACGTGCCGAAACAGATCGCATCAACGCCATCTTTGCTTTTCAGCGTGCATTTGCGCAGCTCGAAGCGGCCGTCGGACGTCCGCTCCGGTAACCCAGGAACTCATCCATGACCAAAGCCGTCAAGTTCGGCATCGCTGGTGTCGTAGTCGTTGGGCTCGCAGGTATGGCGTATGTTGGCGCCAAACGCAGCGGACCCAAGGCCACCGAGGTGCGCATCGAAGCCGTGGAAGCGCGCGATCTTGTCGCGTCCGTCACGGCCAGCGGCAAGATTCAGCCGCGCAACAAGGTGGATGTCAGCGCCGACGTCACCGGCAAGATCGTTCGCTTGGCGGTCAAGGAAGGTGACGTGGTCGAACGCGGCCAGTTCCTGCTGCAGATCGATCCCGAACAGCCTGCGGCCGCCGTGCAGCGCGCCGAAGCCGGACTTGCGTCTGCCAAGGCGCAGGAAGCGCAGACGCGCGCCAACAGCATTCAGGCCACGCGCAACTATGAGCGCTTGCTGCAGATTCAGCAGGCCACGCCAACGCTGGTCTCCGTTGAACAGGTGGAGCAGGCAAAAACGCAAACCGAAGTGAATGAGGCGCTGCTCGAGGCCGCGCGCTATTCGGTTGAGCAGGCCAACGCCAACTTGCGTGACGCGAATCAGGCGCTGAGCCGCACCCGCATTGTCGCGCCCATGAGTGGCAAGATCACCCGCCTGCGCGTGCAGGAAGGTGAAACCGCGATCATGGGAACGCTCAACAAGGACGCCGCGACGTTGCTCACCATCAGCGACATGTCGGTACTCGAAACGCGTGTGAAGGTCGACGAGACCGACGTGGCGCGCATCAAGATCGGCGACCCGGCTGAGGTCGAGATCGACGCGTTCCCCGACACCACCTTTGCCGGTCGCGTCGTCAAGATCTCGAACAGCTCGGTCAATCGTGCCGCT
>JBGTIE010000023.1:0-2978 GCA_041745855.1 Lysobacterales bacterium
GGCTTGCTCGCAGCCTTGGGGGTCTTGCGGGGGGCGGTCTTGGCGACCGGCTTGGCCTTGGCGGCGGCGGGCTTCACCGCGGCAACTTTCGGCGCGGCCTTGCTGGACTTCAGCGCGCTGCGCTGACCGGACTCCAGCGCGCGGACGGCACGGCTGAGTTCTTCAACCCGCTTGGTCAGTTCGCTCAGATCGGCCGGGCCGGGCACGCCGAGGCTGTTGAGGGCGCGCGAGACGCGGTTCTCGAATACCTGCTCGAGCCGGTCCCAGGTGTCGGAAGCGCGGTCGCGCACCTGCGACACGGTGGTTTCGACGGCGCCGCGAGCGGCATCGACACGGTCACCAGTCACTTTGCGGGTCGCTTTTTCCAACGCCTGTCCTTCCCTGATCAATGTCTCGAAAATCTTGCCGCCCTGATCCTGTGCCTTGGCGAATGCGCCGAGGCCGGCGAGCCAGATCTGCTCCGCCTGCTCCATGATCAGTTTGGGTGCGTTCTTGATGGAGAAATCCGTATGGGACTTCTCGGTCGATGCTTTGCTTTTCAGCTTCTTGGCTGCCATTTTCTTCTACCTCTGGTCGGGTTCGCATACCTCCCCAATGCGTCATCGACGCACCGCGGTATGTGGCCAGTGTCAAGCGAATGGCTAGAATGTTCACACTAGCAGCGACTTTTGATGGTGGTATCCCGATTCGCATCGGGCGCGATTCAAACTGATGTTTCGAAGCGGCTAGTTGTTGCAGGGCCCAGGGCTCAGGGCCCAGCAAGGTCAAAAGCCGCCTCAATGCGAGTCGAGGCGACGGCTGCGGCAATGCATCCACGCTTGCTGCAAGCTGGCTCTTTACTGGGCCCTGGGCCCTGAGCCCTGGGCCCTCAAGACCGAGTGGTCCCTATTCGCACCCATTCGCACCAGATCGACTCGTTGTCCCGGCCGTAGTCAAGCCTGCTTCACCACCACCCGACTGCGTCCCGGCCGTTGCGGTTGGACTTCGATCTGGACCCCGATGCGTTCGGTCAGCTCGCGCAGGTGCGAGATCACGCCGACCTTGCGGCCCTGTGCCTGCAGCCGGTCGAGGGCCTGCATCGCGGTGTTGAGGGTGTCCTCATCCAGGCTGCCGAAGCCCTCGTCGACAAACAGCGACTCGATCGCCAACTGCTGGCTGGAAAGGTGCGCGAGGGCGAGCGCAAGCGCCAGTGAGACCAGGAAGGACTCGCCACCGGATAGGGAATGAACCGAGCGCAACTCACCGCCCAGATCCTGATCGACCAGCAGGAAGTTCAGCTGCTCCTTCAACGGCCGCAGGCTATAGCGGCTGCCCAGTTGACGCAATTGCTGGTTGCCGTGGCGTAGCAGCAGATGCAGGCTTCGGCGCTGGGCCAGGTTGCGGAATTTCTTGCCGTCGGCCGAACCGATCAACAGATTCAGCTTCTCCCAACGCTGGCTGATCTGGCTCTGCGCCTCGATGGCCGTCCCCAGTTCGCTCGCCCGCTGGCGTGCCTGGTCGTCGCGGATGCGCGCAGCGGCGTGCATGTTGAACGCCTCTTCGGCCTGCGCCAGCTCTACCGAGGTGTTCTGCAGCGCCTGTTCGATGTCCGTGGGGAGCAGGCTGGCAGGCTGATCGGCGGCGTGGTTTCGCACTGCCTGCAGCCGCATGGCATGTGCCTGTGCAGCCAGTCGCAAATCCTCGTCGATGCCGGCCAGCGCTGCCTGTTCGAGGTCTATCGCCGATTGCCCGGCGGCCAGCGCCGCTTCCAGTTTCGCCCTGGCCCCGACCAGTGCGCGATCGCCATCGTCGGCAGCGCTAGCGCCCGGAGCGTGCTGATCGAACAGCCTTGCTGTCAATTCCGGATCGATCCCGGCCAGAACGGCATAGTCGTTCCGGACCCCAAGCCAGAGCATTGCTAGTTCGTTGCGTACTTCACCTAGTGCCGTATCGATCTGCTGCTGTTGCTGTTGCAACTGGTCGACCCGGGTCTGCGCCTGGGCCAGCTGGACCCGGGCGTGCTGTGCGCTGTCGACAGCGCTGGTCAGGGCGGCCTCGGCGTCGCGGCTGGCCTGCTCCAGATCGGCCCGAACGACGGCGACGGTCTTGCCGTCGAGCATTGGCCGCCGCTGTTCCTGCAACGCCTTGCAGCTTTCGAGCATCGCACTCAGGCGCTCGGTTGACTCCTTCACTGTCCCCTGGCGTGCTTCGATATGCCCGCGCAGCCTGGGCAGTGTCGGTTCCAGCTCGTGCAGTTCCTGCTGCAGACGTTCGAGTTCCTGTTCGATGGTGCGGCGCTGTTCCGCCCGTTGTTCCAGCAGAGTTTGCAGCGCGTCCAGATCCGGCTCGCGGGCGCCGCTGCCGAGCGGCTGTAGCCACTTGTCGATGCTGGCGCAGTGCTGTTCGAGCCGAAGCTGCTGCAGCCGAAGATCCGCATCAGCCGTCCCCGCTTGCTGGCGAGCTTCGGCGATCGATCGTTCGGCGCTGGAGATACGTCGTTCGAGCTCTTGCAGGCGGGCGGTGATCGTCTTGCAGCTCTCGTTGCTTGAACGCAGCGCCTGTTCAGCCTGTGCGCGCTGCTGCTCGAGTTCGGCCAGTGCATTGGCTTCTGCCTGCAGCGCGGACTGACGGGCTCGTAGTTCCGTGACCAGTTCCGCAGCGGCCAGAGCGAGTAGTTCACTGGCTTGCGGATCGCGCTGGAGTTCGTCGAGCAACTGCCGCAGTTGCGGCAAGGCAGTTGCAGCTTCCTGGCGCAGGCGCCGCAGGCCGGTACGAGCGCCGTCTGCTTGCGCGTGCATGCCGGCCAGTTCGTCACGCAAGACCTGCTCGGCGCCGTGCGCCTGGGTGCATTGCTGTTGCAGGACCTCAAGCAGCCGCTGCAGCGGCTGGGCTGCCGTCCCTGCCTCCATGGGTGCGCCAGCGGCCGGGCCGTGATCGGTCAGCAGTTGCCGCGGATCGGCATAGGGATGGTCCTGGCTGCCGCAGACCGGGCAAGGCTG